>NZ_JAPCJA010000003.1:0-164023 GCF_027707745.1 Aeromonas sp. QDB23 | reverse complement strand
ACACTACCGATAACGCCAATGCCTGATGGTTCTGATGAGCTGATCACCCCGTTGTCAGCTGACAATCGAGTTCGCTGAAGCCAGATTTCCATTTCACGATACCTATAATGCCAATGCCAGCGGGCCCTGATGAGTTGATCATTCCGTTGTCAGCCGACAATTGCTACGGTGTTCTGAGATCCATATTTAGTTAAACGGCAAACGAGATCTGAGATCCGTTTGGCATTTCAACATTGAGCTGTAGTTTTCCCCCAGCAGCCTCGACCCAGCGTTTAAGATCCATCAGTGTAACGTCCTGTACTGATGGTGTTTGATCGCAAATCATGGGTTCGGTGCCAGCCTGGGTCAGCATTTCACGCAGTTGGGTGAGATGAATCTCCAGTCGCATTTGCTCTGCTTTTTCCCTGGCCTGAGTGACAACGTCGGGCATTTCTGTGGTCAATATTTCGTCAAGCGTGCGTGCCATGGCTACCTCAAAAGAACATTCGATGGACTGGGTCCTGACAAAGTCATTTTGCGCTGAACGTAAGTGGCTAAGTTCCGAGCAATATGAATATGATCAGTATCACCTGTGTGGGCTGAGGTGTCTATGCAGGGGCTCCAATGGCGCTTTTTTGTGTTTGCTGCGGCTATGCCGCCAGCAGCTGTACCAGTAGTTGTGGGCTATGCATAAAACCGATATTTCGCTGCTTGATGGTGTGGGTCTGGGATTGTATGGCTACAGCGCTCCTGTTTTGCGAGCTCTATGGCCTTGTTGCTCAAATCGGGGAACTATCTGTCATCTCGGTGATCTGATCCTGTAGCGCAGTCTCCGAGAGCATCAGATGGGCAAGTCCAAGCACAAGATCAGCAACTGGCAGCAGTACAACCAAGCCTTGGTGCAACGCGGTTCGTTGACCATCTGGATGGACGAACAAGCCATTAAGCAGTGGCATTGCCTGGTCCACCATGGCCGCCGAGGGAGAGGTTTCCACTACAGTGACACCGCCATTGAGACGGCCCTGATGCTAAAAGGCTTGTTCAAGTTGCCGCTGCGGGCGCTAGAAGGCTTCATTAACTCGTTGTTCCAACTGATGGCGGTGCCTTTGCAGTCGCCGGACTATAGCTGTATCAGCAAGCGCACCAAGACCGTCGAGATCAAGTACCGCGTCCCCAGCCAAGGCCCGGTGGCTCACTTGGTCATTGATGCCACCGGCCACAAGGTCTATGGCGAAGGCGAATGGAAAATTCGCAAACACGGCAAGGAGAAGCGACGAGTGTGGCGCAAGCTCCACTTGGCGGTGGATGCCACAACCCATGCGGTCATCGCTGCCGAAGTCAGCCTGGAGACGGTGGCGGATAACGAGGTGTTACCGACGTTGCTCAACCCCTTACGACGCAAGATAAAACAGGTTAGCGCCGATGGTGCGTATGACACCAAGGCCTGTCATGCGCTACTGAAGAAGAAGGGGGCGAAAGCCACCATACCGCCGAGAAAAAATGCGGCACCGTGGGAGGAAGGCCATCCCCGCAACGAGGCGGTGACGGCGCTCAAGGCCGGTGAACTGAAGCAATGGAAGAAAGACTCCGGCTATCACCAGCGCTCGATAGCCGAGACCGCCATGTACCGGTTCAAGCAACTCATCGGGCCAACGCTGAGCCTGCGGAACTACAACGCCCAGGTGGGCGAAATCCTGGCTGGCGTGAAGGTGATGAACAAGCTGATAGGGCTTGGTATGCCTGTTCGCCAGCCAGTGAATTGAGTGGTATCAACGGGTTGGGGAACGGCCATCCAGCGACGGATTTGATCAACAACGCCGAAGCTCTATCTGACTATGGGTCAAATTTACTCTACTGCAAATGAGGTATGTGGCTGTTATTAATTACCAAATCCTATTGTGAGTTGCCTAGATACTTGGTATAGCATGACGTATTCACTAGGGTCTCTATGGGGTTGTTAAATGAACAATGTGAAAGATACCGAAGCCGAAAAGGAATGCGTAGATGGTCATGGCGCATTAATTCGAAGCGAAACATCTCTTCTATACAGTGAAAATATAAAGTTACAAGGTTCACAGGGGCATGGGTTTGCAGCAGAAAAAATAAATGACTTGGCTGACCATTTATTGATGAGGGATGCTCAGATTGTCGGTGATGATAACATGAAGGATGGGCCAGATCGGTTGGTTAATGGCACCTATTATCAAACTAAATACTACCAAACTCCCAGCGCAACGGTAAGTGCTGCTATCGAAAATAAACGTTGGCGGTACAGAAATCCTGATGGGAAGCCAATGTCGATTGAAGTACCAAGTGATCAATACGATAAAGCCAAATTACTGCTTAATGAGCGAATTTTGAATGGTGAGATTGAGGGGATTCCTCCTGGCTATGATGCGGATAGTTTGATTAAAAAAGGCCACTTCAGCTATGAACAGGCCAAGAAGGTCGTGAAATTCGGCACATTGGAAAGTCTTGCCTTCGACTCGGTGAATGGAATTATTACTTCCAGTTCAACGATGGGTATATCGGCCACCATGGCGTTTGCCAAAGAAATATGGGATGGCAAAGATTACAAGGCGGCATTAAGTTCAGCCATTGACGTCAGTTTAAGCGTCGGCGCAGATACCTATGTGAATTCACTGCTTGTGTCCCAGTTACAAAAGGCTGGAGCTGATAAATTATTTAAAGCTGGTGCAAATGCGATCACCAAGCAACTTGGTTCTGAACTGTCAGCCAAACTAATTAATTCAGTCAGTGGCAGTAGCCTGAGCGGTGCGGCCGCCAAAAATGCTGCCAGTAAGTACCTCCGAGGGACTGCTCTTGGTATTGCGGTCGGCGTGGGTTGGTCATCTAGAAAGCATTTCTCAGACCTGTTCAATGACCGTATATCTGGTGGTCAATTCAGCAAAAAAATAATCACTTCAGCGGGCGAGGCTGTGGGTGGGACGGCTGGTTTTATGTCTGGTGCCTCTACTGGAGCATCATTAGGAAGCGTTATTCCAGTAGTTGGGACGGTAATAGGTGGCGTACTTGGCGGGGTTGTTGGCTCTAGCCTAGGTAGCGGCATTATGCGCTTCCTCGTTTCTGGTGCTATCGACGGAATTGTCGATGATGATTCCCTTGCGCTTAGGCACTACATTCATGATGCTTTTACAGAAATCTGTGATGAGCATGGTCTAACTGATAATGAGGCAGCTCTTGTTTTTAAAAAATTCACTGAGTTAGATCAGAATATTGTGATCAAAGACCTCTATAAACGTCAGAAACAAAGTGAACGAGCGGCTATAAACTACGTCTATGAAATAATGCGGGTTAAAGTATTACAGCTGATACAGCAACGTGCTTTTATCCAAGATCCAATTTCTTTCGAACCCTCCGAATTGCCCACTTTGAATAATGAGCAGCCCTTATTAGTTAGCGACAGCAAGGCTGTAGAAGAAAAAAACTATAATCAGCCCAAAAAAATCATCGACTTTGATGACATATTCTACCCCTATGTTGAATATCTTAGTGAAGGTAAGAAGATTGTCCATGGTATGGACCTCATCGGCACAAAACAAGGAGAAAAGATGGGTGACAAAACCGGTTACTATAACTGTCAGATGCTTTTTGATACCACTTTGTTCAAGAGTGGTAGCTCAGGTTTTGCTGTGCTAGATAATGGTCTTATCTCATATGGACATGCAGGAAGCGATACTGAGGTTTGCTTCCAAGAAATTAAAAAGATAGAGCTCTCCTCTGCAAACTATGTTGATGTAACAATTAACACAGGAGAGGTAATAAGCATGAAGTTTATTCATTCCGAATACCGGAGTAAAATGAAGGTTGTTGTCGATTGCGTTCAGCAATACATCGAGCAGCTTAAATAATGAAACGGACTAAGTGTGTGCTCTAATTGAGCTCAATCTTGCCGAGAGCCTAACTATATAGGACTTCCCGGTAATACCGTGGAAAATCATAGTGTCACTACGGTTGGCCTCAAGTGAGAGTCATTGCTTGGGGCTACCTTGTGGTTCAACATCTCTTTCGGTGCGTATTCCGGCGAAGTGGCACAGCCATTCTGGCCAACGTAAACGCCTTGCTCCTTATCGCACTCACCTCATCCCATTTCTAACATTACCGGGGAACGGGTTCGAGATGAGCTGCTGATACAGACCGTTGTCAGCTGACAATGACTGATGTTGGTCTGCTGAGTTTGATTTCATTTCACCGCAAATGCACTGTTCGAGACCTAGAGGATCTCGATTGTCGTGCCACAACAGCATCATACGAGGGATGATTAGATCGTGGTAGTATTACAGCAGTGTCTCTCGGCAAGTCAGATAATACGTGCTCCACAACTCGCTAGCGGGTCGTCCATGCATTTTAATACCGATATCCAGTAACAACAGCTCCCACTGCCGTATATCGCGAAAAGCCATCTCACGAGCCTGTTCGATGCTATGGGTAGAATAGGCACGGAGCAATTTGTCTGATGTCGTCGAAAACAACCGTTCAAAAAACGTTAGATCTTTCGCAGCCATAACTTGTGAGCGCAATGTTTTAAGATGTATTTTATCCATTTGTGAATACCGAACTGCATCATCAATAAATGCATCACAAACCTCATATGGCATCTCATGGGACCTCCCATGAGTACTGAGGGCTACGATTAGCAGAATGATTGTCGTCATCACCAGGTCCCTGCCAGCATGAATAAACTAGTCTAGCAGTAACTAATGGAACCCGTTGAAGGTCGATCTCCGGTGAGAGGATTGCATACAGTACACATTGAACGAACAAACATACCCTCCCTGTGCAACTCAAATAATTTATCGAAAAATATTGGCACCAAACTACAGCTAGGAGATAATGCTAGGCGATAAACAAATAACTTTTTAGGCGTGATATCCATGAACGATTTTATCAAAACACTGCTGAATATTCGTAGTCTCCGGGCTGCTCTGCGTGAACTACCATTCGAACAGTTGGTCGAGATTAAGGCAAAATTTGATGAGGTGTTTACAGAGCGTGAGGCTGCTGAGCTCCGATATCAGGAAGAAAACGCCGAACGTCTGCGTAAGCTGGCGGAGTTCAGCGAGATGCTGAAAAACGCAGGGATTGACCCCAGCGAACTGGTTGGTAGTGCTGCTCCGTCGAAAGCTGACGGAATGGAAAAGTCCAAGCGAGCGCCGCGCCCCGCAAAGTACAAGTATCACGAAGATGGCCAGGAAAAAACCTGGACTGGTCAGGGCCGTATGCCGAAAGCCATCGCTGAGGGCGTTGCTAGCGGAAAGTCCTTAGAGGATTATCTGATCTAATCCACAATTATAGTGGTATTGAAAGCAGCCGTAAGGCTGCTTTTTTTATTCATTCTACTATAATAAATTTTGTTTAGGGTGGCATGAGACATTTTTGTTAATGCTATTCGTCCATTACTCTACATGTATCGCGAGTGTTCGATGAAAATAATGACCACAAAAGAGGTTGAGGTTATAGCTGATATTCAGTGTGACGTATGCCATAAAAGCACAACCCCACATATGAACCCAAATTTGTATAATCCTCAGTTTGGAGCCCTGACTGCAAAATGGGGTTATGGTTCGAAAAATGATGGTGCGGCATATGAGGTGCATCTACGTGAGGAGTGCTTTTTTACTGTGCTGAGTCAGATAAAAAATATGCGTAAAAATGATCATGCGGGTTATATTGATGATCAATCATTTGGGAGGGTTTTATCTCACAGTCTTGAGCTTATATGACATCATTGGTTCGGCTAGATCTAGAAAAGGTATGTCTGTCATAGGATGAGAGCATGCCTTTTTATATAACTTTAATCAGCCTATGTCATAGTTTTAATTTCACGGAAGAAAATTAAATTCACCATGTAAGTCTAGTTAATTTCATATTTTAAATATTAACTTTCGCCAATGCCATTGATAACATTAGTCGTTAAATTAATAATTTAGCTCAAAAAGTTGTTGATATTATATTTAGTGTTTGCAATACTATAATTAGAGTGAGCATTAAATATCACCGAATAATTTAGCTCATATCTGAATGTGACTTCGTATAAATTTATTGTATATTTTTTGAAAAAACTCTAAACCAGCTATGTTTTAATGTCTATTAAATAGGTTGGTTGGAAAAATAAAACGCATAACACTACTAATAATTATTATAAAGGTGCGCATAATGAACATAAAACCACGCTCAGGTAGGCCCCAAAAATCAGCTGACGAAAAACGCAGTTTAATACTCCGAATCTCATTTAATGCCGCTGAGCAACGAGTTTTAACTAAGCATAGTAAAACCTATGGTATTCCCAAAAAGTCTAGCCTGATTCGTTTTTTGGCTCTCAGGGAACCAGATAGTAATATCTCACCAGATTTTTCATATGATGATCGTGTGAGATTGCTAGAGGATCTATACAAAGTATCCTTGACTTTAAATGAAGTAATTTTATTCATTCAACAGATTGAAGCTGGCAATGATATCTCTAGCTATATTACTGACAGTAGTGAAGACTCGCGTTTGATGTTTTATTTATCATCTATCAATTCTAGGCTAGCTAGCTTTGAAAAAGCCCTCATTGGAGGGATTTTGAAATGAACTTTGAAAAGCATCGGAATAGCCAGAATTTCCAGTACAGACTGTCTTATATTTATCGTTCGATACAAATTGGTAAGAAGCGAAAGTCAAGGCCATCACAAGTTATTCATCTCGGTGGTGGTGTAATTAATATACCAAACGTTGAACGTAATCAAATAGGTGAAATCTCTGATTATGACATCGGGCCACTACTCACGGAGTTGAATATGCAGGCATCATTGTATGCAGGCACAGGAAACCAACTATGTGCACATTATTCACTGTCATTAAGCCCCAATGAATCATTAACGCCATTTCAATGTTTAGTTGCAGCTAGGTTGCTAATGATTGAACTGGGATATGGTAGCGATACTCGATGGACATCTGTTATACACCGCGATACAAGGTCTCTACATGTACATGTTGTGGCGTGTAGAGTCAAACTTGACAGAACTTTGGTTGATGATAGTAATGACTACGCTCGTGGAGTTGACGCTGCTCGGAAAATAGAAATTAAATTGGGATTGTCGATCTGTAAAAGCCCTGAAAATAATTTCGGTCATGAGTATAGCATAGTAAATATTAAAAATGGCCGTGGTAGAGGGAGCTTTCATGCTATGCATGATCCCGCCTGTATAATTAGGGATGCAATGGACGTGGTTTTTAAAAACCAGCCAAACAATATGACTGAATTTGTCACTGGGTTGCGTGAGCATAATGTAATGGTCAGGGTGAGGAGAGCAGATAATCACGAACCAAAAGGTATTTGTTATAGTATAGACGGTAAGAAATGGATATCAGGGTCTAAGGTTAAGAGATTGCGTGCTACTTGGTTTAAGCTGCTCGAGCAGGGCATTGAATATTCACCACGGCGAGATGATTTAAATTTTCAATTAGGTGAATCAAATCA
Organism: Aeromonas sp. QDB23; assembly: GCF_027707745.1. Taxonomy (NCBI): domain Bacteria; kingdom Pseudomonadati; phylum Pseudomonadota; class Gammaproteobacteria; order Aeromonadales; family Aeromonadaceae; genus Aeromonas; species Aeromonas sp. QDB23. The sequence goes on along the minus strand of NZ_JAPCJA010000003.1, from coordinate 156,561 downwards.
ATTAAGCGAGCTTAAGGTTATACTATTTACTGCATTGATTCGTTGTACTAAAAATCAATATGCCAAGATGAAAAAAGTGGTGCCGTCATTTGTGGATAAAAAAACATATTGTACATCGTCATTCTTTTTCCGGCTTCTAAGATTGGATTTTGTTTTGCTATCAATCGAAGAACCATCAGATAGTTTTATATCAAATGCACGATCACTGTTGAAAGACGTTTTGGCTACAATTTTTAGGAAAGGGCTGGAGGGAGTTCATGCAGGATCAAACGCATTGATTCCTGATGGATATGTCCCAGATATTAACTCAGGGAAAGATACTATTGATAAGCCAAACATGTTTTTCTTAGACAGAGACAAGCTTAAGAATGAAATTTTGACGAACAATGAATGGATTGCTGATTGGTATGGGGATCCCATATCACATGAACAAACTAAAGAAAAAAACATAAAATAACAATAATAATGAGAGGTGTGGCATGGCTAACATGAGGTTGAATGCAAATCTTAGAACAGTATCATTTAGCAAAACCGTGAGTGTACTGGAAGAGCTGGAGCTCAGTTCAGGTAAATGTGTTCGTAGGTATAGGGCTGTAAATGTTCACCTAGGTACAGTTGATGTGAATTCTGATTTTTCCCTTATAAAAGAGTTAACCGAGGCTGACGCAAAAAATGCAAAGCTTTGGGTCCAGGAGCAGCAACGACTGGTCCAGTATGCTTACATGGATAATCAGAAAAAAGGACTAATTGGCGGGTGTCCTGTTATCAAACGTAATAAGAGCGACGATGATAAGTATCGAGATCATTATGGGTATATTCCAGATTGCAGGGTTGGTGAATTTATTGGTGTAATCATCAATCAAATCCCACTGTCGTCACCCATACAATCTGTTGAGTCTAACAACTCGTTATATGAAAATATTATTGAGTTGAGAAAGAAAGGTCGTTTGTCTGACGTGTTTAAGGATATTTTTAATGCGCTAATTAAAATTCATAAAATAAATCCTTTCACAAAGAATGAATGGTTTTCTCTTTTCTTGGGGGAAAAAGATTGTTTTTACTTGATTACAGCGGCTTCTGGTTATAAACAAAGCATTTTTGAAAAAATGCTTCCACTTAATCACAGAGCAACAATATTGTCGCAGATAAATAAGACTCTGAAAAATCGAGTTACCAGCAAAACGTGTTGATAGAGGCTGATCCAGGCTTTTACCAGCGGTAATGAAATAACGATAGATATGACTGTACAGATATAGTGATAACCTGACACCGGCCTCAAACCGGTGTCATATTTCAAGTCGTCCTCGATTGATTATGATTGACAGTCATTTTATAGCTTTATAAATCTCGGACTTAATTCTATCTATTGCAGGTTGACATGCTGCACGACTAAATATTTTGTATGTTGACAAATGAGGGAGGCGTACAAGCAAGGAAACTTGATCCCCCCTTTCGTAACGCTGAATTTGGTATCTGACTCTCCCCCAGCCAATCTGTTCATTGATTTTATCAACCATCTGGAAACCATGCTTGGTTAAATGGCCATCTAGTTCATCAAATACGATTTTCGAAATCGCGATATAGAGTTTACAGTGGACCTGTTTTATACGCTCATCCCATATTTGACGTGCATGTTCAAGCCACTCATCCTTTCCTTTTAATGTATGCCAATTTCGTGAGCGAGCGGGAATATAGTTTGTCATCAGAGAGCCATCCATGAGCTGTTTGTATGATACACCCAGTTCATCGCCAATCATTGTATATAAGGCTCTCATCTGCTGTTGTAGCGGTGCTTCACCCTCCTCGCAGCCCTTCCAAGGTTCACTGTAGTATGCACATTCAGACTCCACTGAAATTGCATTGGTATCACATGGTCCACCACCTGGATTTATACCAAAGAATGCGACAGGATACTGAGGAGATAGCATGTTATCATACCTACAGAAAAGCAGGTCCCACCCCATATCATTCTTTAAGTTATCATATTTGTTTTGGATGAACGCAAACAGATTCTCTTTACACAAGAAATTGATATCCGTACTCATACATTGTCCATTACATCGTCAAAGTGGAAGTTAGATTGTCATTCTGAATTAAATAAAAGTCAACAAGATAGCGTTTTTACCATTTATGTTTTAAAAGGAAAATATCATTACTCGTACTTGTCGATTTTAGAAGCCTTTTTATTTTTCAGGGGGGGCTTTTAACTGTTGAAAGTTCATTGCAGATATCAATTCTTCCCCAAGTTCCAGAGGGCTTTATACATAGTGACATGATTTACTATCTCTGGAGTTTAGCCACAGCTCTGGACTTGTCATGTTGAATTCCCTAAAAAGCCATTTATGGCCATAATGCCCAGTCCCATTTTTATTCTTGCGGAGACATTTGCTGAATGAATATTAATTTGGGGAGGGATGAAGTTATTTGTCATTACCTCATTTTCTATCCAGAGAATCACGTCGTATCCGGTTCCTCTATCATCATCACCGAGGTCATGATCAAGACTAATTTCAGTCACCATCTCTGTTTTTAGCCATGCAATCGCCTCCTCCGGCCAAAAGACACGAACCCACCCTACCGGAGTTTTTCTTTCATCATCCAGATATAACTTCATGCCATTTTTTCCAGGTTCAGTTCCAATACGTGAGCAATCCCGCGATTGGCCCCATCAACAATCAACTCACCGGGAAACGGTAGTCTGGATGACAAACCAAGATCGGGATCGATGTAGTAGACACATGCGCCAGGGTTGATGTTTTGTAACAGAGAGCTCGCAGGCTCAACAAGCAAACTGGTGCCGACAACTACTACGGTATCAGCCTCGCAGAGCCAGCGACGAGCTTGTTGATATTCATAAATCTTTTCACCAAACAGCACGATATCTGGACGCAATTGAGAGCCAGTGGATGGGCTGCGATCACCGACCTTCACATCTTCATGCCAAGGCTGGCGATATTTTTTGCTACGGAAACCGATGGGGACCAAAAACTGGATTGAACCATGCAGATGAAGGACATCACGGCTACCTGCTCTCTCATGTAAGTCATCAATATTTTGGGTTATGACCCTAACAGTACATTTCTGTTGTAGCAGGGCTATCAGATAATGCGCTTGTGAGGGGGCGGCTTCTAACATGGTTTGACGCCGTTTGTTGTGAAAGTCCAAGAAGCCAGCCAGATCCGTACTCATGCTACTAGCGTGGGAATAGCGCCAGTTCTTATGATTACGCCAAATACCTTCACTTCTAAACGTGGGCACACCGCTTTCCGCTGACAAACCCGCCCCGGTAAAGAAGAGGATTGTGGGATGGTAGTGTTGGCCCGTTATCGCGGCTTGTACTTTTTTTTCTCTATGACGGCGCTGATGTCTTCGAGCACGGGAAGCTATTGGTTGCATACGACCACCTTTCGTTATGGCACGACCAGTCCACCCGATTGATTTGTTTCTGAACCAGGGCGGTTGGGGTCACACCTCATTGCTATGTTTCTGCTCACCTCATCGAGGTAAGAATGAGGGGAGCGGCAGTTACCAGTTGAGATCAAACAAGCTGCGACTAATGGATGTAATTGCACTAGCAGACCTGGCACTTTGTTTACTGATGGGCTCGCTATGCATGAAAAACCAGTAGCGGTACTCCTGAGCAAAATGGTCACTTGCCTGCAAAACCAGTTCCCGGTAATCGCGTCTTATGCGCTCCGTTATGACCCGCTGTTCATCCAGATGCAGATCTTTGAGGCCAAAGCCATGTTGTCGGACACACCAGTCGACAACACACAAAGCGGTTAACTGGTTGTATCGCCTAAACGGTCGGATTGAACTAATCAGATAAAACAGTTCAGCCCCTCTGGCAAAGATACAGGGATAGGCCTCCTCCCGGATTTGGTTTTGCTGCACGCGCATGATGGTCCAGTCCAAGATTTGAACCATACCCTGGGTGGTCATGGAGGGGGGGTGATCAATGGCACGACTGACGAAACGATGGATTTGCAGGACTTTTCTTGTGGAAATCATGGTTGCTTACTCACACATTATTTAGCGCAAAGCACACTCGTGTAAGGAAGGTTTAGAAGCCTTGAAATAAGGTTTGAGTAGTGGAAGCCCAGTGGGTGCACAAAATTTTTCATGCACTAGCGTGTGTTTTATGCAGGATTTGGAATGTATATACTGAGCGACTCGGGTTGTATTTTGAGGCAATCCCCGCCTCATACTGGGCCTTTATAGAGGATAGAGTGTGTAATGAGTAAACCATTTGGTTCCGGCAGCGTTACTGTGCAACCATCTCGTGGCCTGTGGCAGGCAAGCTACTTAGGGCAGAAAGTCACCTATAGCGAAGCGCGGTTTGGTGCAATGGCAGAGACCCTTGCTCACCGGGCTTTGTTAAAATTGCAGGCTGGAAACTTTGACCCTGTGTCCGACGATCTGCAATTTAAGCAGTCATGGCGAATGGTGGATGCTGCCAGGCAATTGGGGCTCTCATTGGGCCAACTGCGGCAGTGGATGCTAACTGGAATGCTCAACGGACATGTGATTAAACCACCAATGCGTGACGTGAAAGGCGTTGACCGAATCACCGGTTGCGAATTGATGATGGCGCAAGAGCGCCTTGCTGAGTGCAAATCCGGGTTGTCACTTTGCAATGGGTAATTCGTCTAATGCCGTGGTATAGCGGGGACTGAGTTTTTCACGCCTCATAATCCAATCACTGTTGTCTCTCCCACAAGATCCAAAATGAATTTTTCCTAATCGTCCCTGGTTGATTCGGTCGATCATCTGCATTAGGTCCTGACTGCGGGGCTTATGTTGATGATGGTCGAACAAATCACCCTGCTGGCTGCCGATAGGAGTGAAGTCGGCTAGCATCACGCCCCCTTTTTGGTAGCGGTGCCCATCCCGCCAGATACGAGAGAGCAGTGAGTGGATCACTCCCAGCAGCTCCCTGGTATCGTTGGTAGGCACAGCCAGCTTGGTGCTCACGTGGTTGCCGTAGTAGGGCTCTTTGTCATTGAAGGGGCTGGTACGAACGAATAGGGCGACATGGCGACAGCACATTCCCTCTGCCCGGAGTTTTTCAGCTGCACGTTCCATATATCCTGTGAGCGCTTGATGCATGGAATTCATGTGTGTGATCCGTTCACCGAATGATCGGGAGCAGATGATCTGCTGTTTGGCTTGTGTGTCCTGCTCCAGGTTGGCGCATGGATAGCCGCGTAGCTCTAGCACGGTTCGCTCAACAACGACCCCATAACGATGCCGTAGGTTTTTACCATCGACAGCGACTAGGTCCGCCACACTATTGATCCCGTGCGCTTCGAGCCTGGTGGTCAGTTTTCTACCTATTCCCCATATTTCCCCGACCGGAGTGATAGCCATCAAACGCGCTCGACGTGCCTCATCACGCAAATCAACCACTCCACCAGTCGCAGGCCACTTCTTCGCGGCGTAGTTTGCCAGCTTGGCGAGTGTTTTGGTTGGCCCGATCCCGACGCCGACTGTGAGTCCAGTCCATTGCTGTATTCGTTCACGGATCTGACGACCATATGCTGTTAGGTCTCCCGCCCATGATTCGTTCAGTTCAACAAACGCCTCATCAACACTGTACACCTCGACAGTTGGCACCATGCCTTCCAGCGTGGTCATTACGCGCTGTGACATATCACCATAGAGGGCGTAGTTGCTCGAGAACCAAACACCGCCTACGGCCTCGAAGAACTGACGGATCTGGAAGTAGGGAACACCCATCTTGATGCCAAGCGCCTTGGCTTCTGCCGAGCGAGCCACAACGCAGCCGTCGTTGTTCGATAGCACCACGATCGGGCGCCCCTTGAGGTCTGGCCTAAACAGGCGCTCGCAGGACGCATAGAAGTTGTTCACATCGACGAGGGCAATGGCGTTGGGCATGGTTTACCCCAGTTTGGTCTTGTGGAGCACATAGGTTACGACGCCAAAAATTTCTAGTTCCTGCCCGTCCAATAGATGGATTGGCTGGAAATCCGGATTGGCGGGTAGCAGGGCAGGGAACGGGCGTTCTTGCAGCTGTTTGACAGTGAATTCTCCATCAAGGCAGGCTAGAACGATAGCGCCGTGGCGGGCCTTGAGCGCCCTATCTACGATCAAAAGATCCCCGTCATTGATGCCCTTTTCCACCATGCTGTGGCCACTGGCCCTGACATAGAAGGTGGCAGCGGGATGCTCAATACAGATCTGGTTCAGATCTATGGTTTGCTCAATATAGTCCTGTGCTGGACTAGGAAAGCCGCAAACCACAGGGGACAGAAAAAGCGGCAGCTCTAGAGCGTCCGGGGTTGGATGTGGGATGGCGAACATGGTGGCTCACTGGTTACTGTTTTTATATACAGTATAGCCGTATTGCATAACGTGTGCATCCGGTGTCAGTTGACATACCGGGCCCATTAGCTATGTTCGGTTCACATGGTACTGTGTTCATAGGACGCGTGATGGAATCAACAGTTTTTAGGTGTGGTCGTGGCCAGGGGGTATACCTGCCCGAGGCAGTGGCCCTGCCAGATGAGGTCACGCATGTTGAGATCGTCGTGGTTGGTCGTACTCGCATAATCACACCTGTAGGTGAGTCCTGGGATAGGTGGTTTGATGAGCCTTGTATGAGCGCCGACTTCATGGCCGAACGTGAGCAGCCAACCGCCCAGGAGCGAGAGAAACTCTGAGGTCCAGCAGGGTAACTGAGTTGCGTAGCTGAGAGGGATTGTTTTTATATATATAGATAAAGCGTATCCCTCTCACCTGAAAAGGTGAATAGCTATGGCTATCATTCTCGCGTAGCGAGGATTGTTCATAGATCTGTCGGTACTCGCCCACCAGGCAGGATAGCTAAGTAGCCATTTTTTCAAGGTTGCACCACTGGTCGTGGTGCATGTGATCCAGTTATCTACCCGTGGTTTCCATTGGACCATTCATTGACTGTGTTTTGGTGGCACTAGAGCTGAGGTGCACAGCTGAGAGGGATTGTTTTTATATATATATAGATAAAGCGCACCCCTCTCACCTAACAGGTAACGATGTGGCTACATCATTCTCGCATAGCGAGGATTGTCCATAGATCTTTCGGCGCTGGCTCTCCCAGGTAGACAGGATAGCTCGATAGCAATTTTCAATGTTGCACCACTGGCGTGGTGCATCTGATCCAGTTATCTATCTGGCCAAGTATTCCACCGGGAGCTTGTCAAATGGGGTATTCCACTTGCTGCAATCCACGGACTACCTGGCACATGTCGAGCACTATCATGGCTGTGTCCCTGCATAGGAGCAACCTCAACACTGGCTGACGAAAACTGTACTAGGGAAGGTGCGAATAAGTCATATGGCACGAGAGCATTTACTGGTAACCCATTGATATTAAATGACTAAAATTTTCATTTTTTGTTCGTGGGATACTTGTTCGCACTTTCCCTAGCCTGTTCAATGTGGTTGCTCCACCACATCATCATTATCACTCGTTGCTCAAAGTAATCTGCACGATTATAGGCACGGCGGATCTCGTTCTCGTCTGCGTGAGACAGTGCTGCCTCGATGGCATCAGGGTTGAATCCCTGTTCGTTTAGAGTGGTGCTACCCAGCGAGCGCAAACCGTGGGCCACCAGTCGTCCGCCATAGCCCAGTCGCTTGAGGGCGGCATTCGCGCTCTGGTCGTTGATGTGGCCGAGTGGATCACGGTAGCCAGGGAACACGAAGGGGCGGTGGCCACTAATCGGTTTCATCCGTTCCAGCAGGGATATTGCTTGTGGTGTCAGAGGGACTCGGTGCGGACGTTCCTTCTTCATCCGATCTTCAGGGATGTTCCAGACTTTGGCATCGATATCGATCTCATCCCAGCGAGTACCTGCGGATTCGCCTGGGCGAACCAAGGTATGCAAGCTCCATTCAATTTGGCAGCGTGTTGTGAGGTCTAACCTCCCATTTGCAATGTCTGCCATCAGATGTGGCAACTCGGCTGGCTTGAGGGTCGGCATGTGCTTTTTGGTGGGTTTCTTGAATACCTTACGAATGGCAGAGCAAGGATTAGCCTGGAGAAGGCCATGATTGACGCTATAGTCGAGAATTTCGTTAATCCTCTGGCAGAGGCGACGTACAGTCTCATGTTTGCCATCTGCTTCAATTGGGCGAAGAATTTCAATAACTTTAGGCGCACGTATCTGGTCTATGGGCATTGAGCCAATGAAGGGCAACACATAGAGTTCAAGGGAGCGCCACGAATCGGTGGCATAGGCGTCTGTCACATTGTGGCGTTTCAATTCCAGCCATTTGCACGCCATGCGTTCGAACGTGTTGGCACTGGCTTCTCGCTTGGCTTGAGCTGTGGCGATCTGTTCTTCTTTATGGAGCTTGGGATCAATGCCTTGGGCCAGTAGGGTGCGGACTTCTCGCCGCCGCTCTCTAGCAGCGGCAAGGGAGACTTCTGGATAAGTACCAAATCCCATGTTGGTGCGCTTTTTATCGGCTGGTTTTTGGTACTTGAAAACCCATCTTTTCCCTCCGTTAGGCTTAACTCTCAGCTCTAACCCTTCCCCATCAGGCAAGGTTAACTCTTTGATGTCTGCTTTGGCTGTTTTCACTTTAGTGTCAGAAAGCCGGTTTGTTCCTGTCTTACGCGTCTTCTTGTCCATGCCGCCTCTTAGTACCACTGAATTTAGTACCATCGCCCTTGTGGTACTAGTAATGGTACTAAATGAGCTGGTTTCTGGCGACTTCCTCGGACTACTGAGGACAACAAAAAACCCGCAAAGCCTTTGGCAATGCGGGTTTCTGTACTTCTTCGTTCCCGGCCGGAACATGATTTGGTGGAGCTGGGGGGATTTGAACCCCCGTCCAAAATTACTACATCCTTGGTACTACATGCTTAGTCACTCTTTACATTCGCCAACCCGCTGCGGAGAGACACGCCACGAATTGACTAGCTCGATTGGTTTTAATGCTTCCGCCCCGAGCAGGACTTCCACACGATCCTGTGAAGGATGACCTTCCGATTCCCTAGGACACAGGCAAGCTAGGGTAGAAGGGCTCAGCGCAGGTTATTAAGCTGCGAGTGCGTAGTTTTCGTCGTTTGCGACTATTTTTTTGCGGTTTGTTAACGAGGCCTACCGCACCTCGGCATGCACCTTGGGTTTCGTGAATCTTGTCGAATCCAGAATCAGCCCCAAGTTGTCAAAAGTGATTGTACGCAAAAATGTTGTGATAGCAAGGCGTTGATGCCCATTCCCTCTGGCAACCACACTGTTTGCCGATTTATTGTGCGCAGCTGAGCCAGGGGGCCGCTGCGCTGGGGGAAGGTGAACTGGTGTATGGAACCTGTGGGCGGCAGATTAGCCGCGATTCTTGTTCTTCATGATGCGGGCTTTTTCCCGATCCCATTCGCGGGCCTTGGTATCTTCGCGCTTGTCGTGTTCTTTCTTGCCCTTCACCAGACCGATCTCGACCTTGACCCAGCACTCTTTCCAGTAGAGGGCCAGCGGCACTATGGTGTAACCCTGACGGGCGGTCAGGCTTTCGAGTTTGTCGAGCTCGCGACGGCTCAGCAGCAGTTTGCGGGTGCGGGTCGGATCACAGACCACATGGCTGGATGCCGCGTTCAGTGGCAGGAAGGTGGAGCCAAACAGGAAGGCTTCTCCTTGCAAGAAGATGACATAGGCTTCGCTGATGTTGGCCTTGCCCGCCCGTAGGGATTTGACTTCCCACCCTTGCAGGGACAGACCGGCTTCCACTCTCTCTTCGATGAAGTATTCGTGGCGGGCGGTTCTGTTGAGTGCAATGGTGCTGGACCCGGCTTTGTTTTTACTGTTTTTTTTGCTCATGACGGGCGATTTCCGGCAATGACTAGGAGGCTCGTATTATACGTAGGCGTGAGCGGCTGTAAAACGCGCAGCAGGTCAAGTGGTGGCTTTGTGAGCGGTTTGGTTGAGGTTTTACCTCCACAACCCGAAACATGATGATAAAATCGCGCCGATTGGATGAGGAAAAGCCATGCCCCGAATTACGCGCAGTGCCCTGGTGATGTTCAGTGCAGAACAGATGTTCAAGTTGGTTAACGATGTGGATGCCTATCCGCAGTTTTTGCCCGGCTGTGTCGGCAGCCGTGTCCACGAGGCTGGCGATGACTACATGATGGCGTCGGTCGATGTGGCCAAGGCGGGCATCGCCAAGACCTTTACCACCCGCAATCAGCTGGATGTGAACCGTCAGATCAGGATGGAGCTGGTGGATGGCCCGTTCCGCAAGCTGGCGGGTTGGTGGACCTTTACCCCGCTCGATGTGGACGCCTGCAAGGTGGAGTTTGATCTCGATTTCGAATTCACCTCCAAGCTTATCGAGGTGGCCTTTGGTCAGGTGTTCCGCGATCTGGTGAGCTCCATGGTCTCTGCCTTCTCAAACCGCGCCAAGGTGGTATACGGTGTCTGACCAGCTCAATATCGAAGTCGTTTATGCCTTGCCGCAGCAGCAGACGGTGATTGCGCTGCGGGTGGCGCCCGAGACCTCTGTGCAGGCGGCCATCGAGCAGTCCGGCATCGTGCAAAAGCACCCCGAGATCGATCTGGCGGTCAACAAGTTCGGCATCTACAGCCGCCCGGTGAAAGGGAGCGAGCCGCTGCACGACGGCGATCGCATCGAGATCTACCGCCCGCTCATCGCCGATCCGCGCGAGATGCGCAAGAAGCGCGCCGAGAAGGCCAAAGAGGAGGGGCGAGCCGACAGCGTGACCGGCGGCCGCCCCGATGTGCATCGCAAGTTCCGCGAATAGCGCTCAGGTTTTTATTGCAGAAAAAGGCGCCGAGGCGCCTTTTTTTGATCCCGTGAGCCGGTCATCTGGTCGAACGGGATATCAAGGTCGGGCCGCGTCAGCCCTGAGCTGGCTCTGTCACGCCCAGCCGAGCGCGCGCCCAGGCTGCCAGCAGCTCGACGCCGCTTTGCATCACCCGCTCATCGAAATCAAATTCGTTATGGTGGTGCGGCGCCGCCAGATCGGCCCCGAGGATCAGGTAAGCTGCTTCGCCCCCCTGCTTTTGCACCCGCTCCATCAGAAAACCGGCATCTTCGCTGGCGCCAAAGCGGCGAGTCTGGATGGTGGCTAGCCCCTGCTTGCGGGCCAGCGCCGCCAGCTCGGCTTGCAGCGCCGGGCTGTTGTCGAGCGCAATTGCCTCACCCTGTTTGATGATGCGGTAGGTGACGCCGTGGGCGAGGGCCGTGCCTTCGACGATGCGCTGCACCTGACTGAACATGTAGTCGTTGAGGGTGCTGTCGGCGCCACGGGTTTCACCGTGCAGCTCGGCATGATCGGGGATGACGTTGCGCCCGCTGCCGCCGTGAAGCTGGCCGACGTTGATGCGGGTCATGCCGTCGCGGTGGCGGGGAATGCCGAGCATGGCGGTGGTGGCCATGCAGGCGGCGGCCAGCGCATTGCTGCCAGCGTTGGGCTCGAGCCCGGCGTGAGCCGCAGTGCCCATAAAGTGGACGTCGAACTTGGTGGAGCAGAGAAACTCGGTGGGGTTGATCACCAGCTCGCCACTACCGGCGTGAATGCCGATATGGAGCGAGAGCAGGGCATCCACGTCATCGAGCGCCCCACCGGCGGCCAGCGCCTTGCCACCGCGACACCCCTCTTCGGCGGGTTGGAAGAAGAGCTTGATGCGACCGCACAGCTGCTCCTTCATCGCCATCAACTGGCTGGCCAGCCCCATGCCGATGGCGGTGTGGCCATCGTGAGCGCAGGCGTGCATCCACCCCTTGTTGTGGGAGGCAAAGCCCTCCTGCTGCGGCTGGTGCTGTTCGGCGTCGGACTCTTCTACCTCCACCGCGTCGATATCGAAGCGAAAGGCCAGGGTCGGGCCGGGACGGCCGGTATCCAGCTCTCCCATCAGTCCGGTGACATCGCCGATCCGCTCCAGCCAGTCGGGATGGGCTCCCTGACGGCGGGCGCGAGCCTTCTCGGTCGCCACATCCACATCACGCCCCATCATCAGATTGCTGGCCAGCAGCTTGTCGCCGAGCACGATGCGATAACCGAGCTCGCTCAGGTGGTGGGCAATCAGGCTGGTGGTGCGAAACTCTTTCCAGGCGGCTTCCGGCAGGCGGTGCAGGTCGCGGCGCCACAGGATCAGGTGCTCAAGGGTCATCTTGGCTTCCTTGGTGATTCGATTTGTCGGCTATTGTGCCTTTTTTCCCGGCAGACCACACGGGGCCAGCAGCTGGTCGGGGGAGCTTTGAGTGCAAGTAGTGGCAGTGGGGGTCGAGAATGGGGGTGAGCGCGCATAAAAAACGCCTCCACAAGGGAGGCGTTGTCGAGATGTGGTTATCAGGCCGCGTGATGGTAAGCGGAGGCTTCAAACAGCTTCTTGTTGGCCACCAGATCGATGGGGTCAAAATCATCGACGTTGATGGTGCGCAGGCGACTCACTTCGGCGCGGCGCAGCAGCTCCGCTTCGCTCTGGGTCAGGACGCCAGCGGCCAGACCCATGTCGGCCACCTTGTCCAGTGCCATGAAGGGGCGCTTGATGCCATCGCTCTTGCAGACTTTCTCGAACAGCGGCTCGGCAGCCAGCACGTCATCGAGCGCCTGCTCCAGCAGACCGAAGGGGTTGCCCTCTTCGCGGGTCAGATACTGCCCCTTGGCCAGGCGGCTGCGGGTTTCGCTCGGGGTTTGCAGCAGACGGGCAACCTGTTGGTCCAGCTTGTCGCACGGACGATTGAGGTCACGACCGAGCGGCAGCACCACGGCGCGCAGGGCAAGGCCAATCCAGCGGTTCGGGAAGTTGCGCAGCAGCTCGTCGATCGCCTCTTGTGCCTTGAACATGGCGTCTTGCAGTGCCCAGTGCAGCAGCGGCAGATCGGCCTGCTGGCGTCCCTCGTCCTGATAGCGCTTGAGGGCGCTGGAGGCGAGGTAGAGCTGGCTCAATACGTCGCCAAGACGGGCGGATACCCGCTCCTTGCGTTTGAGCTCGCCACCCAGGGTGCCCATCGCCATGTCTGACAGGAATGCCAGGTTGGCCGAGAGGCGGGAGAGCTGCTGGTAGTAGCCCTTGGTTTGGTCCTTGTACGGCGCCGCGGCAAAGCGGGCGCCGGTGATACCGAGCCAGAAACTGCGTACCAGGTTGCTGATGGCAAAGCCGACGTGGCTGAACACCGCTTTGTCGAAATCCTTCAGCGCCTGCTCCTTGTCAGGATGGCTGGCGGCCAGCATCTCCGGCAGTACATACGGGTGGCAGCGGATAGCGCCTTGACCGTAGATGATCATGCTGCGGGTCAGGATGTTGGCCCCTTCCACCGTGACGGCGATGGGGGCACCCTGATAGCCGCGGGCCAGATAGTTGTTGGGGCCCATGCAGATCGCCTTGCCGCCGTGGATGTCCATGGCATCGATGATGCACTTCTGGGCTCGGTCGGTGAGGTGGTATTTGACGATGGCGGAGATGACCGACGGCTTCTCGCCAAGATCGATACCGGTCACGGTCAGGTTCGCTGCGGCGCCCATGATATAGGCGTTGCCGCCGATGCGGGCCAGCGGCTCTTCAATCCCTTCCATCTTGCCGATGGGCAGCTTGAACTGGCGACGGATGCGGCTGTAGGCACCGCTCGCCAGGGCCAGCATCTTGACGCCACCTGTGCTGTTGGAGGGCAATGTGATGCCGCGACCGACTGACAGACACTCGACCAGCATACGCCAGCCCTGACCGGCCATGGCCGGGCCACCGATGATGAAATCGAGCGGGACGAATACATCCTTGCCCTGGGTCGGACCGTTCTGGAACGGCACGTTGAGCGGGAAGTGGCGACGGCCAATGCCGACCCCCTTGATGTGGGTGGGGATCAGGGCGCAGGTGATGCCGAGCTCTTCCTCGTCACCCAGCAGGTGCTCGGGGTCACGCAGTTTGAAGGCGAGACCCAAGACAGTAGCGATAGGGGCCAGAGTGATGTAGCGCTTGTTCCAGGTGAGGCGCATACCGAGCACCTCTTTTCCTTCCCACTCGCCCTTGCAGACGATACCGAAGTCGGGGATGGAGCCGGCGTCAGAACCCGCCTCCGGGCTGGTCAGGGCGAAGCAGGGGATCTCTTTACCTACCGCCAGACGGGGCAGGTAGTAATCCTTCTGCTCGTCGGTGCCATAGTGCTGCAGCAGTTCGCCCGGGCCCAGCGAGTTGGGTACGCCGACGGTGGAAGCGAGCACGGCGCTGGCGCCGCACAGCTTTTGCAGGACGCAGGACTGGGCATAGGCCGAGAACTCCAGACCGCCATATTTCTTCTTGATGATCATGGCGAAGAACTTGTTGTCCTTCAGGTATTGCCATACCTCGGGGGAGAGATCCGCGCGCTCGTGGGTCACTTCCCAGTCGCTCACCATGCGGCACACTTCCTCGACCGGACCATCCATAAAGGCCTGCTCTTCGGCAGAGAGGGTGCTGACCGGGATGGCGTGCAGCTTTTTCCAGTCCGGGTTGCCCGCGAACAGATCGGCTTCCCACCAGGTGGTGCCCGCTTCAATCGCCTCTTTTTCGGTGCGCGACATCTCCGGCATGATCGATTTGTAGATCTTGAACAGCGGCTTGGTTATTTGATTGCGGCGAAATTCCACCAGATTGAGCGGGATGGCGATCACCGCGAACAGCGCCCATACCAGCAAGGGCACATGACCATAGATGGCGCCAAGCACCAGGGCGGCGCCGGTGATCAGGGTGGAGATGAACAGGGATGCCCGGCGATAGGCCAGGGCTCCGATAACCAGGATCACCCCGAGCAGAGTGAGGGTCGTCGTCATTGCTTGCTCCTTGCGTGGTTAGGTTGCCAACGTGGCGTAACTGATCCAGAGGTCTGACCTGTTGGATATGGCCCCTGTTGTAATTCATACGCACAAAGTTATCAAGCTGTTTACATCTTCATTACCTTCTCTCTGTGATCCCCATAACGCTCACGCGCCGCCAGCGCTGTGGCTCGCAGGGGGGCGACTGTGCGATTCGCTTGTGCGAGAATAGCCGCGATCTACACGCACACTAAAAACAGTGGAAGAGACATCATGTACCAAGAATTGATCCGCAATGAACTGACCGAAGCTGCCAGCGTGCTGCAGGCCTTCCTGGCTGATGAGCAGAACCTGAAAAACATCGAAGCGGCCGCCAAACTGCTGGCTGACTCTTTCAAAGAAGAGGGCAAGGTGCTCTCTTGTGGCAACGGTGGCTCCCACTGTGACGCCATGCACTTCGCCGAAGAGCTGACCGGTCGCTATCGCGAGAACCGCCCGGGTTACGCCGGTATCGCCATCTCCGATCCGAGCCACCTCTCCTGCGTCTCCAACGACTTTGGCTATGACTATGTCTTCTCCCGTTACGTAGAAGCGGTCGGCCGCCGTGGCGACGTGCTGCTTGGTATCTCCACCAGTGGCAACTCCGGCAACATCCTGAAAGCCATCGAGGCTGCCCGCGCCAAAGGGATGAAAGTGATCGCCCTGACCGGCAAGGATGGCGGCAAGATGGCGGGTCTGGCGGATGTCGAGATCCGGGTGCCGCACTTTGGCTATGCCGACCGTATTCAGGAAGTGCACATCAAGGTGATCCACATCCTGATCCAGCTGGTCGAAAAAGAGATGGCCAAGTAATCAGGCCACCTCTACCAGACAAGGGCAGCACAGGTAGCATGGTTCGCCATCGGCCGGTTGTTGCCAGTCACAGGGGAAGGGATTGCGCCTTCCCCTGCGCTCTGTCGAACCAGCGTGCTGGTCGAACATGACACAAGCCAAATCATGAAAGGAGTCTGCCGGATATGTGCGAACTGCTCGGCATGAGTGCCAATGTGCCGACCGATATCTGCTTCAGCTTTACCGGGTTGATGCTGCGCGGCGGCAAGACAGGGCCCCACAAGGATGGCTGGGGGATCACCTTTTACGAGGGGAAGGGCTTTCGCACCTTCAAGGATCCCGAGCCCAGCGCCCAATCTCCCATCGCCAGACTGGTACAGGCGCTGCCCATCAAGAGCTGCGCCGTGGTCAGCCACATTCGGCAGGCCAACCGTGGCTGCGTGTCACTGGAAAATACCCACCCCTTTACCCGTGAGCTGTGGGGCCGTTACTGGACCTTCGCCCACAACGGTCAGCTGACCGGCTACAAGAAGCTGCCAACCGGCCGTCACCGTCCGGTGGGGGATACCGACAGTGAGCACGCCTTCTGCTGGTTGCTCGATCGGCTGGAGCAAAAATATCCCAAGCGTCCTGCCAACTTTCCCGCCATGTTTCGCTATATGGCCACCTTGTGTGATGAGCTCAGAGGGCTGGGAGTATTCAACATGCTGCTCTCGGACGGGGAGTATGTGATGAGCTACTGCAGCAACAACCTGCACTGGCTGACCCGCTGCGCGCCCTTTGGCGAGGCGAGCCTGCTGGATGAGGAGGTGGTGATCGACTTTCAAAGCGAGACCACCCCCAACGATGTGGTGACCCTGATCACCACCCGTCCGCTGACCGGCAATGAGAACTGGGTCAGGATGGCACCCGGCGAATTCAATCTGTTTCGCATGGGGGAGCGGGTGGCGACCAATCAGGTCGTGCCTGAGCGAGATAAAAAAATACCAGGGTAGATTCCTACCCTGGTTCTTCGCAGCAGCCATAAAAGGCAAAAGGGATGAGAGGTGTTGCTGAGCATCATCACTCTGACGGAATTGAGTGTTGAGCAATTGTTAATATTTGGCAATGAAGTTGTTGTCTTGACGGGCATTTCTGCATCGCTATTTCGATACCGATCACATTTTTTTTCCACTTCATTCCCCGAGCTATCCAGTCGGATGGGTCATCACTGTCTGGCCGTGAGCCACGACATCGAAAACTATCTATAGTATGGTCTGTTTGAATACCGTTCTGGAGGAGCCTCGCATGGAGTGGGTGGATCGCAAGGTGTTGCAGCAGCTGGCAGAGGATATTGGTCAGGATATGCTGCCCGTGGTCATCGCAGTATTTATTGAAGAGGTGGGAGAGCAGCTGAGTCAGCTCAGGCCCCTCTATGAGCAGGGAGAGTGGGAGGCGCTGGCCCGAGTGGCGCACAGCATGAAATCATCCTGTGGCAGCTACGGCGCCATGCCGAGCTATCAGCAGGTGATGGCGCTGGAGATGGCCTGCAAGCAGGCGGATGTGGCCGAGGCAGAGCGCCAGTTGCAACTGCTGGAGGCCTCCTTGCCCCAAGTGCTGGCGTTTCTGTCCGATTATCAGTAGCGGCGCCATGCAGGGATGCCGGGCCGCCGTGGCCGTTGCCTAACGCTGGTTGAGCAGGTGCTGGATGATCCGGTCCAGCGCCAGTTTCAGCTTCAACCGATCGTGCCGATGGGGCAATTCGAGCTCACCCAGATCGGCGTCGATCAACCGACCCTGCCAGGCTCCCGCATCACCCGCGCCCCGGGGGGCCAGGATGGCATCCAGCCGACCCTGACCGACCCGGGACTCCAGCCAGCGACACTGACTCATCAGATCCAGCTGGCTGGCAGGGCCGTTTTCCGCCACCAGATTGCAGACAAAGACCAGCATGGCGCTGCTCTCGTTGATGGCCTGGGCAATCTCGGCCAGCAGCAGTGGCGGCATGATGGAGGTGAGAAAACTGCCTGGCCCCAGAATGATCATGTCCGCCTGCTGCAGTGCCAGCACCGCTTCCCGGGTTGCTTGCACCTCCGGCATCAGGCCGAGGGAGAGGGGCGGCGTGGCCAGTTGATCGATGGAGACTTCTCCCAGGATCTGGGTGCCACACTCCATATGGGCGCAGAGGTCGGTGGGAAATTCAGACATGGGTAGCAATTGTGACTCGATTTTGAGCATGTCACTGATCAGCTTGATAGCATCAAGAGGACGGACACAGAGATTATCGAGCGCCAGCAGCATCAGGTTGCCAAGGTTGTGGCCCGCCAGCTCGCCTTTGCCGGCGAAGCGGTATTCGAACAACAGGCTGCCGATACTGGGATCGGTCACCAGCTGGTTCAGGCAGTTGCGCAGATCGCCCCAGGCGATGCACTCCTGACTCTTGCGTAAGCGTCCGGTCGAGCCACCATCATCTGTGGTGGTGACGATGCCGGTGAGCCGTTGACCGAGGAACGAGAGGGACGAGAGTACGCGACCCATGCCGTGGCCACCACCGATGGCAACGACCCGATCGAAGTCATTGATGTTTTTTTGCCACATGTGGGCATCCTGTCATTGGTCTCAGTTGACCGCTATGTTAGCAAGTGAAGCGAGATAATTGTTTGATAAGGGTATGATTTTTGCTTGCGACTGCTATCCGATAAAACAAGGAGATGGTGTTGAAATTTCTGACCGTTCACTCCCTCGCCCGGAATTCATCGCTGGCGGCCCAAGAGATCTGCACGCAGCTGCGCCACCATGCCGATCAGGCGCCCTCCCTGCTGCTGCTCTATTTTACCCAAGCTCATGACGGGGCGATACTGCGCGACGCGCTCAAACGCCAGTTCCCGACCACCCGTCTGCTTGGGTGCAGCTCCTGCGGCGGCGTCATGACCGAGATGGGACACCACGCCATAGAGGGGTTCGGAGTGGCGGTGGCAGCTTTTTATGACGAGAAAGGGGCCTTCGGGGTGGCCGGTGCCAGCGGTGACGGGGTGGATGTGCGGCAGTTGCTGCGTAGCGCCATGAGCGATTGCGGTCGACCGGGCGAGTTGCCCCAGCTGATCCTGTTTCACGCCAGTCCCGGCAAGGAGGAGGGGCTGCTGGCCGGTATCGAGGCCGAGCTCGGTGCCTCGGTGCCAGTGGTTGGTGGATCCGCGGCAGACAACAGCGTCAGCGGCGAGTGGCAACTCTGCTGGGATGAGGCGGTGAGTCAGGATGGCATCGCGTTGGCGGTGCTCTATCCCGATTGCCAGCTGGCCTTTCAGTTTCATTCTGGGTATGTCCCTGCCGAATTCAGTGGCGAGATCACCGCCTGCGACGGGCGAGAGGTGTTCACCATCGATCACCAGCCCGCCGCCGAGGTTTATGCCCGCTGGTGTGGACGCGAGCAGTCCTGGCCGGTGGGGGCGATTTTGCGGGAGACCACGCTCACCCCGCTGGCCCGTCAGGTGGGATCGCTGGATGGCATTCCCTACTACAAGCTATCCCATCCCGAGGCGGTGACCGAACAGGGCGGGCTGCGGCTCTTTACCGATGTAGTGCAGGGGGAGCGCCTGCTGCTGATGTACAGCAGTCAGGAGGGGTTGTTGCAGCGCAGCCTCAATGCCATGCGCATTGAGCCGGGCTATGGAGTCGATGTGGAATGGCAGCCGATCGGCGCCCTCATCATCTTTTGTGCTGGTTGCCGTTTGGCGCTAGGTGATATGTTGTGCCAATTTGTCGAGCAGAGCCAGGCTCGTCTCGGCAAGATCCCGTTTATCACCCCCTTTACCTTCGGCGAGCAGGGGCGGCTGCCCAATGGCGAGCTGGCTCACGGTAACCTGATGGTATCGAGCGTGATTTTTCTGACCCGCTGAGTCGGCAGAACATAACAGAGCAGGCAACAAGATGATTGGCAGCAGTGAACTGGAAGCCCTCGGCGACAAATTGCAGACCACCCTGGTCGATCTTATGCGTTGCCGCGAGCGCGAGGCCAGGTATCGTCACGAGTCCCAGACCCTGCTGGGCGGGGTTGCCACCCTCGCCGATGCCAAGACGCTGGAGCAGGTACTGGAGAGCCTTATCCAGGTGCTCAAACCCTTTATCGGCTTTGAGCACGCGGATGTGGTGGCCTGGGAAGGGGAGCGGGGGAGTACCCACCTCAGTACCGAGCCGATGCGCGCTGCCCGCAGCTGGCACATGACCCCGGCCTTTGCCCGCGCCATCGCCGGTGAAACCCTGGTGATTTACGATCCCTCCCAACTGCCCGAGCTGGCGCCACTGGCGAACGAGCCGGGCTGGGCCAGCGTGATGCTGACCGGGCTGCAGGCCCCCGGTTTTACCGCCACCCTCATCTGCCGCCACGCCCGGGCGGGAACGTTCGATCTCACCAGCAAGGCGGCCATGGAGCGCTGCCGCCCACTCATCGCCCAGGCGCTGGTCAACATCACCTATCGCGCCCGCTTGCAGGAGCAGGTGGCGGTGAAGACCGAGGCGTTGCAGGCCAGCGAACGCCGTTTTCGCAGCTTCGCCGCCATGGCCTCCGACTGGTTCTGGGAGACCGATGCCGAGCATCGCCTCAGTTATGCCTCCGAACCGGGTTATCTGGATGAGCTGACCCCGCAGGCGATCCGGCCGACCCTCTATGACTATGTCTGCAACAAGCAGAGCTGCGAGGCGCAGCAATACCTGCGGTTGCTGGAACAGCGCCAGCCGGTGCGAGGGGTGCGGATGCAGGTGGCGCTGCTTGATGGCCCCTGCTGGATGGAGGTGAGCGCCGAGCCCTGTTTCGACCATGAAGGTCTCTTTACCGGCTATCGCGGCACTGCCCGGGATATCAGCTCCCAAATTCGCCGTGAAGAGGAGCTGGCGCGGGCACGGGATGAGGCCGAAGCGGCCAACCGTGCCAAGTCCCAGTTTCTGGCCATGATGACCCACGAGATCCGCTCGCCCATGAATGCGGTGCTGGGGATGCTCGATCTGGTGCAGCATGCCGAGCTGGCGCCGGAGCAACAGAGCCTGCTGCGCCATGCCACCCACTCGGCCAGATTGCTGCAAACCATCATCGATGACGTGCTCGATTTTTCGAAAATCGAGTCGCAAACCCTGGTGTTTCACTGCGAGACCTTGCAGCCAGTCCAGCTTTGCCAATCCCTGGTCGAGCCGCTGCAGGCCCGTGCCACCGCCAAGGGGATTGCGCTGGTTTATCGGGTTGATGAGTCCGTCCCTCTAGAGTTGCAGGGGGACCCGATGCGTCTGTCGCAGGTGATGGGCAATCTGCTGGACAACGCCCTCAAATTTACCGAGCAGGGGCAGGTCACACTGCACCTTGGCTGGCAGGATGAGAAGTTGCGGATCTCGGTCTCCGACACCGGGATCGGGATCGCCGACGCGGATCAGGCGCGGCTGTTTGAACCCTTCTCCCAGGTTGATAACTCGGCCACCCGGCGTTTTTCCGGAACCGGCCTTGGCCTTGCCATCAGCAAGCGTCTGGTCGCCCTGATGGGGGGGGAGATCCACCTGAAGAGCGAGCCGGGCAAGGGAAGCTGCTTCTGGTTCGAGCTATCGGATATGGCGCTGCCTTGCCATTGTCAACCACAGCGGGAAGAGAGCGTTGCTACGTTGCTGCCGCTGGATGTGCTGGTGGTGGAGGATAGTCCGGTCAACCAGCTGGTGGTGTCGCTGATGCTGCAAAAGCTGGTAGGCAAGGTGCGGCTGGCCGCCAATGGTCTGGAGGCGCTGGCGCAGGTGGATGAGCAGCTCCCGGATCTGATCCTGATGGATATGCGGATGCCTCTGATGGACGGGCTGGAAGCGACCCGACGGTTGCGGGAGCTGGGATGCACCATGCCTATCGTCGCCCTGACGGCCAATGCGATGGCGGAGGACAAGGCGTGCTGTCTGGCGCAGGGGATGGATGATTTCCTCGCCAAGCCCATCACCTTGTCACGGCTGAGAGAGTGTTTGCAGCGTCACTTTGGTCAGCGGTTGCCGACGCGCGGATAAAAAAAATGGTCAACTTTGTGGGTTGACCAGTTCTTCAGCAAATACTGAAGAGAGCACGGGATAAATCGGGTTGTATCAATCTATATGAAAAATCTGTGCCAACTTTTTTGGGACTCTTTCGTGTTCAATTTTGGCCGTTTAGCGCATCGGCTCTCGTTTGTAATGCTTTGTTGTTGTTTTTGTTAATTGCAAAATGCGAATTTCATATTTTCATTATTGGAATAATTGCAATTTGCAACGCTGTGTCTGTCATTGTGAAATCAGGCGATGCAGGAATTTACGGGCTGCTTCGCTGTTTTGTTTGGCAATCAACATCTGCTTTTCATAAATCGGCATCGGCAATATCTCGAGCCAGCGCTGGCAGAGCCAGGCGGCATCTTCAAAGCGCTTGTCCGGATAGAGCTCATCAAGCTCCGGATACTGCTCGAACACTTCCCGCAGACGATTGACCAGCAGCTTGTCGTTGAAATCGGAGTGGGTGCTCGGCCAGTTCGGCAGCATCTCCACCTTGGCCCGGCGCAGCCCCATCTCATCTGTTTCCATCTCGTGGATGCAGAAGCGCTCCAGTCCCAGCACCGTCACCCCCAGCAGGCCATCATTAAGGGTGTAGAAGTCGGTCACCTTGACCCGGGTGCCCACCGGCAGAATGCGGCCGGATTGTCCCGAGGTGGTGGACTCTTCCATCACGATGCCAAAGCCCTGATCGTTGATGAACGACTCCTTGAGCATCTGCAGGTGGCGTGGCTCGAACAGACGCAGAGGAAGCTTGCCGCCCGGCAGTATGTGGGAAGGCAAGGGGAACAGTGCCAAAGGTTGTAGTTTCATGTTCCATCCTCCATTGAGTAGTTGCTGAATAGGACAATGCAGCGACTGTGCCAGAGAATGAAAAAAGCCACCGGATGGTGGCTTTTCGGCAGGAAGAGGGCGCTTAGTTGCGCTGCTCCAGATACATGACAGCCGCTTCCACGCGGCTTTGCGCCTCGAGTTTCTTCAGCAGGCTCTTCACGTGAACCTTGACCGTTCCCTCGGAGATATGGAGTACCGAGGCGACCTGTTTGTTGGAGAGGCCTTTTGCAATTTCGCGCAGGATTTGCATTTCGCGACGCGTTAAGCTTTCCAGCTTCTGCTGCAGGTGATCCAGCTCGTAGATGTTTTCGAGATAGGGGCGCAGCGGTTCGCTCAGGATCTGTTTGCCGGTCATTACATCTGCCAGCTGGGCCAGCAGCAGATCAGGCTCGGTATCCTTGAGCAGGTAGCCATCGGCACCGGCCTTGAGCAGAGCCACCACATCCTGGCGCGCATCGGAGACGGTGAGGATCACCACCCGGGAGGTGATCTCCTCGGCCCGCAGTGCCTTGAGGGTATCGAGGCCGGAGAGCCCTTTCATATTGAGGTCGAGCAGGATCAGATCCGGCTCGGCCTCTTTGGCCAGTGCTACGGCATCTGTGCCGTTGGAGGCTTCACCGGTCACCTCCATGTTCTCTTCCAGAGCCAGCAACTGCACAATCCCTTTGCGCATGAGGGGATGGTCATCTACGACCAGAACAGTGTATTTCATCTCGTCCATCAGGCGTCTCTCGTTAGGCTGGTGGGAAAGGTCAGATGCACGCGGGTGCCTTGTGGTTGCTGCTCGTTGATGGTCAGCAGACCATGCAGTTTGCTGGCGCGCTCGTTCATGATGCTCAAACCGTAATGGTTGATCGCCGAGCTGGCGAGTCCGATCCCGACCCCGTCATCTGAAATCTGAACCTCGATGTTACCACTGGCGAGGGTCTCACAGCTAACATCAATCACTTGCGCGTTGGCATGTTTGATGGCATTGAGCACCGCCTCACGGATCAGTTGCAGAATGTGGATATGCTGGCCCGCCTCCAGGTCGTTGTCGGCCAGCCCGTAATGGAACCGGATTTCGGCCTTGGTCTGGGGTTGCAGCTGATCGAGCATCACCCGGATTGCTTCCCCCAGATTGGCATCGCCAATGGTGAGACGGAAGGTGCCGAGCAGTTCGCGCAGCTGGGTATAGGCATTGCTGAGCCCTTCGTCGATCTGCTGCATCGCCTCCTGCGCTTTCTCCTGTTGCCCCTTGGCGTAGGAACGCTTGAGCAGGGTGGACTGGATCTTGAGGTAGGAGAGGGCCTGCGCCAGCGAGTCGTGCAGTTCCCGGGCGATCACCGCCCGCTCTTCCATCAGCAGCAGCCGCTGCTGTTGCAGCAGAGTCTGGTCTTTGTGCAGCACCTGGGCCAGCAGCATGGTGAAGTTCTTGATCAACCGCTCGTCGATGGGGTGCTGGCTGATGATGTCGAGTCGGCCAAACTCCTGCTCATCCATCTGCAGATAGAAGCTGGCGACCGCATCGAGATCGCCGGGCCAGCCGGTGCGTCCCGAGATATAGACCGGCATGGCGTTGTGCTCGAAGCGGGTCAGCCGGATGTGGTCGATATGCTGGTGGGCGGCGGCGCGGTCCAGCAATTTGATGAGGGTGCGAGTGCTGAGCGGGGCGGCGTGCAGCTTCTGGGCGGTCGAATAGAGAAACGAGAGGGTGTCGTTGGCCTGCTGCAGCTTGGCGGTTTTCTCCTCCACCTTGTTCTCCAGCTCCCGATAGAGCTTGCCCAATTCGTCGGCCATGGTGACAAAGGCGCGCGACAGCTCCCCCAGCTCATTTTCGCCGTGGGCGGGCAACTGGAGGTCGAAGTCTTGCCGCTGGATCTGGCGGGCACAATAGACCAGCTGGTTGAGGGGGGCGACCACCTGCTGGCGAGTGAAGCGCACCGTGAACCAGGCGATGGTGATAATGGCCAGCAGGCCGAGCCCCTCCGCCAGCGCCAGCATCCGCACCTTGAATTCCACGTGGTACTGCATCTGATTGACGAAATTGTCGATGGCTGCCACAAACTGCTCGGTGTTATCGGTGTACCGTCTGGGAGTGCGATCCTCGATGTGCTGGCGCATCACCTGCCACTGGCCGAGCACCTCGCCATAGGTGCGACGCAGGGAGGCGGGCGTGATCCAGCGCTGGGTCTCCTGCAGCTCTTCGGCGTGCAGGGTCTCTTCAAACTGGGAGAGGCGCCCCAGCACGCTGTCGCCCCGCTCGATTTCGTAGGCCATCCGGTAGGCCTGCATCCGCAGCGAACCGGAGAGGTTGATCGCCTTGGCATCGGGTACCGAGTAGAAGAGGGTGACCATGGCCACCAGCGCTATCAGGCTGGCCATGAAGAGGATCAACACCATGGCGCGGCCAATGGCGCTGCTGACCGAATGGACCCTGAGCCGTTTTCCCATACTGATGCGCACCTCTGGATAGTGATAAGGACCCCGCAAGATGCGTGGGAGTGTACTCCAACTTGTGTTAGCATCGAAAAACTAGATGAACTCCGAGCGGTTTTGCCTACGTCCTAGCGATAGGGGGAAACCAGCCGTCAGCCGACAGTTGAACACAATCGTCGAGCTGTAAGGGTCAGGAAAGAAATGCCCTGGC
Organism: Aeromonas sp. QDB23; assembly: GCF_027707745.1. NCBI lineage: Bacteria > Pseudomonadati > Pseudomonadota > Gammaproteobacteria > Aeromonadales > Aeromonadaceae > Aeromonas > Aeromonas sp. QDB23. Next base: position 131,494 of record NZ_JAPCJA010000003.1, on the reverse strand, counting down.
CTCCCGTATTTGGAAAGGTGTTTATGTTGCCACTTGAAGATGGTTTTTCCCGTCGTTTTTACTATTTGCGTCTGTCAGTGACCGATGTGTGCAATTTCCGTTGCACCTATTGCCTGCCAGATGGTTATCGCCCCCCCGAAGGTCACAAAGCGGGGCGTCAGCCCTTTCTCTCGATTGACGAGATCCGCCGCGTGGTCAGCGGTTTTGCCGCCATGGGCACCCGCAAGGTGCGTATCACGGGGGGCGAGCCCTCCCTGCGCCGCGATTTCACCGAGATCGTCAAGGTGATTGCCACCACCCCGGGTATCGAGAAGGTCGCCATGACCACCAACGGCTATCGCCTCAAGGAGCGGGCCCAGGAGTGGTTTGATGCCGGACTCAACGCACTGAATGTCAGTGTCGACAGTCTCGACCCGCGCCAGTTCCACCAGATCACCGGTGAAAACAAGCTGGCCGAGGTGATGGAGGGGATCGAAGCGGCACTGGCCGCCGGTTTCAAATCGGTGAAGATCAATGCGGTGCTGCTCAAGGGGCTCAACGACTACCAGCTCGATGCCTTTCTGGGCTGGATCAGGCACAAGCCCATCGAGCTGCGCTTTATCGAGCTGATGCAGACCGGCGAGATGGATACCTTGTTTCGTGACCACCATGTCAGTGGCGAGCAGATCAAGCAGCGTTTGCTGGAGAGCGGCTGGGTGCAGCAGTTGCGGGGCAAGGATGACGGCCCGGCGCAGGTCTTTATGCACCCCGATTCGCAGGGTGGCGTGGGTCTCATCATGCCCTACAGCAAGGATTTCTGTGCCGGTTGCAACCGGCTGCGGGTCTCCTCGCTGGGGAAGCTGCATCTGTGCCTGTTTGGCGACAACGGCATCGAGCTGCGGGATCTGCTCGGCGCAGATGCACAGTCCGATGAGCTGCAACAGCGCATTCGTGCCGCGCTGACGGGCAAGAGTGCCACCCATCGTCTCCATGAGGGCAATGCCGGCATCACCCCTCATCTCGCCTCGATCGGCGGATAACCGCAAAAAATCGCCAACGATTAAATAGCAATCCTCACATGGAGGTATTTTAACCGATACCTCCATTTTTATTGCGCTGCAAGGCTTTGATCTGGCGCAAGAATCCCCCCTGTTTATCTCCCTGGTGGTATATCCCTGACCTTGTCAGGGCCGCAATATACACCCACTCTTATAATTGGTATCAAGAATGCCAATCATGGACTCGCACTGTCCCCTTCTTCACCAGAACAGGAGTCAATATGCCGGATGAGATCGATCTTGCCCGCCGCGGCCTGTTCCGGGGGCGGTTGAGAACTGCCGAACCGCCGGTGCAGTTGCCCTGGTCAGTCAACTGGTCGGCATTTGTCGCCGACTGCACCCGCTGCGGCGACTGTCTGGCCGCCTGCCCTGAGCAGATCCTGGTGAATGGCGAGGGCGGTTTTCCGGTGGTCGATTTCCAGCGTGGCGAGTGCACCTTCTGCACCGAGTGCGTCACGGTCTGCAAGGCGCCGCTGTTTCGCCCGACCAGCGAGTCCCCCTGGCACTACAAGGCCCATATCGAGGCCAACTGTCTGGCCAATGGTCAGGTGTTCTGCCAGCGTTGTCAGGACAGCTGCGAGCCCAATGCAATTCGTTTTATTCCGGTGCTGGGGCGCGTGCCCACCCCGACGGTGGAGCCGGATCGTTGTAACGGCTGCGGCGCTTGCGTGCAGGATTGTCCGGTTGGCAGCATCAAGGTCGACGGGCGAGTCGCATCATCCGGTGGTGCGAGCCAGCCCACCCTCAAGCAGGAGTCAGAATGAGTCAGAAACCGTGTGACACAGAAGCCACTATGGATCAGGAGTTCCATGTATCGAGTCTGGTGGTGCTGACCCAGCCCCCCTTGCGCCATCAGCTCGCCGAGCAGATTGGTGCCCTTGAAGGGGCCGAGATCCACGCCGTCAGTGACGAGGGCAAGCTGGTCGTGACCCTGGAAGGTCCGAGCCAGAGGCCGATCATGGCGGCCATTGATGCGATACAGGCGATGCCGGGCGTGCTCTCTGCCGCCCTGATTTACCACCAGTTCGATGAACTGGGCGGTCACTGAAAAAGAGTGATGGGATGCCGGGCGTGCCCTCTGCCGCTGATGGTTGGCTCCCGTTCGACAGATTCGACAACTATTACGCGATAAGCAATGTGAGGATATGCCATGAAGCTGAGTCGACGCGACTTTATGAAGGCCAACGCGGTGGCAGCTGCCGCTGCCGTGGCCGGTGTCAGTGCCCCCACGCTGGCAGCCAATCTCATCACCAGTACCGACAAGACTGCCATCCATTGGGATAAGGCTCCCTGCCGCTTCTGCGGTACCGGCTGCTCCGTGCTGGTGGGCTCTCAGGATGGTCGGGTCGTGGCGACTCAGGGCGACCCCGATGCGCCGGTCAACCGTGGCCTCAACTGCATCAAGGGTTACTTCCTCTCCAAGATCATGTACGGCCAGGATCGCCTGACCCAGCCGATGCTGCGGATGAAGAACGGCCAGTTCGACAAGGATGGCGACTTCGCCCCCATCAGCTGGGATCAGGCGTTCGACATCATGGCCGATAAGTTCAAGGAAACTCTGAAAGAGAAGGGGCCGACCGCCGTCGGCATGTTCGGCTCCGGCCAGTGGACCGTCTGGGAAGGCTATGCCGCCGCCAAGCTGATGAAGGCCGGTTTCCGCTCCAACAACATTGACCCCAACGCCCGGCACTGTATGGCCTCTGCGGTCGTCGGCTTCATGCGTACCTTCGGCATGGACGAACCGATGGGCTGCTACGACGATATCGAGCAGGCCGATGCGTTCGTGCTGTGGGGCTCCAATATGGCCGAGATGCACCCCATCCTCTGGTCGCGGATGTCTGATCGCCGCCTCTCCAACCCGGATGTGCAGGTGCACGTGCTCTCGACCTTCGAGCACCGCAGCTTCGAGCTGGCGGACAACGGCATGGTGTTCACCCCGCAGACCGATCTGGCGATCCTCAACTATGTCGCCAACTACATCATCCAGAATGACAAGGTGAACTGGGACTTCGTCAACAAGCACACAGTGTTCAAGAAGGGGGCCACCGACATCGGTTACGGCCTGCGCCCGACCGATCCGCTGCAGCAGAAAGCGAAGAACCCGGACAGCGGCGATGCCACTCCGATGACCTTCGAGGAGTTTGCCAAGTTCGTGGCGGATTACGATGTGGAGTCGGTCTCCAAGCTCTCCGGTGTCTCCAAAGAGAAGCTGGAAAAGCTGGCCAAGCTCTATGCCGATCCGGGCAAGAAGGTGGTCTCTTACTGGACCATGGGCTTCAACCAGCATACTCGCGGTGTCTGGGCCAACAACCTCTGCTACAACATCCACTTGCTGACCGGCAAGATCTCCGAGCCGGGTAATGGTCCTTTCTCACTGACCGGTCAGCCCTCTGCCTGTGGCACCGCGCGTGAAGTGGGTACCTTTGCCCACCGTCTGCCTGCCGACATGGTGGTGACCGAGCCCAAGCACCGCGCTATCGCCGAGCAGATCTGGAAACTGCCGGAGGGGACCATTCCTGACAAGGTGGGTTTCCACGCTGTGCTGCAAGACCGCATGCTCAAAGATGGCAAGCTCAACGCCTACTGGGTGATGTGCAACAACAACATGCAGGCCGGCCCCAACATGAATACCGATCGCCTGCCTGGCTATCGCGACCCGCGCAACTTCATCGTGGTCTCCGATCCGTACCCGACCGTCACTGCCCAGGCCGCTGATCTCATCCTGCCCACAGCCATGTGGGTGGAGAAAGAGGGAGCCTATGGCAACGCCGAGCGCCGCACCCAGTTCTGGCACCAGCAGGTGAAAGCGCCGGAAGGGGCCAAGTCCGACTTGTGGCAGCTGATGGAGTTCTCCACGCGCTTCAAGGTCGAGGAAGTGTGGCCGGCTGAACTGATTGCCAAAATGCCGGAAGTGAAGGGCAAAACCCTGTTCGACGTGCTCTATGCCAACGGTCAGGTCAACCAGTTCCCGAAAGAGCAGAGCAAGGGGCTGCTGAACGACGAAGCCGAGCACTTCGGTTTCTACGTCCAGAAGGGGTTGTTCGAGGAGTATGCCACCTTCGGTCGCGGTCACGGTCACGATCTGGCGCCGTTCGATCAGTATCACGAAGCGCGCGGTCTGCGCTGGCCGGTAGTAGATGGCAAGGAGACCCTGTGGCGCTATCGCGAAGGGTTTGACCCCTATGTGAAAGCGGGCGAGGGGGTACGTTTTTATGGCAAACCCGATGGCAAGGCGGTCATCTTCGCCCTGCCGTTCGAGCCCGCCGCCGAGTCACCGGATAAAGAGTACGATCTGTGGCTCTCCACCGGTCGCGTGTTGGAACACTGGCACACCGGCACCATGACCCGTCGGGTGCCCGAGCTCTATCGCGCCTTCCCGGATGCGGTGCTGTTTATGCACCCGGACGATGCCAAGGCCCGCGGCGTGCGTCGTGGTGAAGAGGTGATCGTCTCTTCCCGCCGTGGCGAGGTGAAGACCCGTGTCGAGACCCGTGGTCGCAATAAACCGCCCAAAGGTCTGGTCTTTATGCCCTTCTTCGATGCGAGCCAGTTGGTCAACAAGCTGACCCTGGACGCCACCGATCCGCTCTCGAAAGAGACCGATTACAAGAAGTGCGCCGTCAAGGTGATGAAGGCTTAAGGCGGGGGAGCACGAGATGAGTCGTAGTCGTCGCCAGTTTCTGGCCGACATGGCCAAGGGGGCCTGCGGTGTGGGCCTGCTTGGCGTAGGGCTCGGTGGCGTGGCCCGCCAGCAGGCACAAGCGGTGCCTGCCCAGGCGCTGCGTCCGCCCGCCGCTCTCGATGAAACAGAGTTTCTCGGCGCCTGCGTGCGTTGCGGACTTTGCGTCGAGGCATGCCCCTACGACACCCTCAAGCTCGCCCGGCTGTTTGACCCTGTGACCACCGGCACCCCTTATTTCAAGGCGCGTGCCGTGCCCTGTGAGATGTGTGATGACATCCCTTGCGTGGTGGCCTGCCCGAGCGGGGCGCTGGATCAGCAGATGACTGACATCGATCAGGCCCGCATGGGAGTGGCAGTGCTCATCGATCACGAGACCTGCCTCAACTATCTGGGTCTGCGCTGCGATGTCTGTTATCGGGTCTGCCCGCTGATTGACAAGGCGATCACCCTGGAGTTGCAGCACAACCAGCGCACCGGCAAGCATGCCATGTTCCTGCCCACGGTACACAGCGATGTCTGTACCGGTTGCGGCAAGTGCGAGCATGCCTGCGTGTTGGAGGAAGCGGCCATCAAGGTGGTGCCACGCCAGCTCGCCAAAGGTGAGCTGGGTCATCACTACCGGCTTGGTTGGGAAGAGAAGGCCAAGGCGGGGAACAAGTCGCTCATCGGCGACAGGCTCACCCTGCCCACCCGCAAACCGGAGGGGTTATGAGTCGTTATCCGGGGGAAGAGGCTCGCATCAAGCTGGGGTGGTGGCGTTCCCACCGCTTCCTGCTGCTGCGTCGCCTCAGCCAATTCAGCGTACTCGGGCTGTTTTTGCTGGGGCCGCTGGCGGGCATCTGGATCCTCAAGGGCAACCTCTCCAGTTCGCTGTTGCTGGATACAGTGCCGCTGACCGATCCCCTCACGCTGTTGCAGTCGCTGGCGGCGGGCCACTGGCCCATCACCACCCTCTGGCTGGGGGCGGCAGTGGTGCTGGTCGGTTACTGGCTGGTCGGAGGGCGGGTGTTCTGCTCCTGGGTCTGTCCGGTCAACCTCATCACGGATGCGGCGGCCTGGCTCAGGGGGCGCCTTGGCCTCAAGGGCAATGGCCAGTTCAGCCGTGCGACCCGCTATTGGCTACTGGCCATGGTGCTGGTGGTGCCTGCGGTGGTCGGGGTGATGGCGTGGGAGCTGGTCAATCCGGTGTCGCTCGCCATGCGCGGTCTGCTGTTTGGCATGGGGGCGGGCTGGGCCCTGCTGGTGGCGCTGTTCCTGTTCGATCTGTTCGTGGTTGAGCGGGGCTGGTGCGGGCATCTCTGTCCGGTGGGGGCCTTCTATGCCCTGGTCAACCGGGTCGGGTTTATCAAGATTTCTGCCAAGGGGCGCGAGCGGTGCAACAACTGCATGGATTGTTATGCGGTCTGCCCGGAGCGTCCCATCCTGCGTGGGCCTGTTCACGGTGCCAAGCGCGGTCACGGGCCCTTGATTGCGGCTCAGGAGTGTACCAACTGTGGCCGCTGCATCGATGTCTGCGCGGAACAAGTTTTTGAAATCACTGTAGGTTTTGCCGTCAAGGCAGAAAAAACGTCGGAGAACAAATAATGAAAAAGCTGATTGGAGCAATGCTGGCCTGCCTGATGGCGGGATCCTTGATGGCTGCGGCCCCCGAGATCACCAACAGTACCGGTGGCCTCAAGTCCGAGCGTGGCGCCACCGATCTGGTGACCGAAGACACCGCTGCGCCGCTGAAAAATTTCCGCAAGGATGGCGCGCCCTATGATCGTCAGTACATGCATCAGCCGCCGCTGATCCCCCACGACATTCGCAACTACGAGGTGGATACCAAGGTCAACAAGTGCCTGGCCTGCCATAGCTTCAAGAATGCCAGCGCCATGAAGGCCCCCAAGATCAGCCCGACCCACTTCGAGACCCGCGACGGCATGACCCTGGGTGAAGTGTCGCCGCGTCGCTACTTCTGTCTGCAGTGCCATGTGCCGCAAGCGGATGCCAAGCCGCTGGTGGAAAATACCTTTAAACCGGTTGAAGCGCTGAACTGAGGAGCCTATCGATGAAATTACCCGGCTTTATCCAGCGTCTGTGGACCACCTTCAAGTCTCCGTCGAAGGCGGCCCTCTGGGTGCTGCTGCTGATGGGCTTCTTCGGTGGCGTGATTTTCTGGGGTGGCTTCAACACCGCCATGGAAGCGTCCAACACCGAGGCCTTCTGCACCAGCTGTCACGAGATGAAGGACAACGTGTTCGAGGAGTACCGCGACACCATCCACTACGCCAACCGCTCCGGCGTGCGGGCCAGCTGCCCGGATTGCCACGTGCCGCATGAGTGGACCTACAAGATCATCCGCAAGGTGCAGGCTTCCAAGGAGCTGTGGGGCATGATCACCGGCAAGGTGGATACCCGCGAGAAGTTCGAGTCGCACCGGCGCGAGATGGCGGAGCGGGAGTGGCAACGAATGAAAGAGACCGATTCGCGCGAGTGCCGCAACTGCCACAACTTCGAGTACATGGACTTCTCCCTGCAGGGGCAGCGTGCCGCCAAGATGCACTCGGCTAACCTCGGCAAGGAGGGGCAGGGCACCTGCATCGACTGTCACAAGGGGATTGCTCACCAGCTGCCCGACATGACCGGGGTGAAAGGGTTCTGATCCTGCAACGACAGGCCGGGTTTTCCCGGCCTGCGTTTTGTTCATATCTGGGACAAGCATCAGATTTGTGTGTCTTTTAAATCCCATATCTCGTGAAACCTTTGATAGAATCAGCCCGCCGTCACACGCTTGAGCAAGTTGGTCACTCCTGTCTGCGTCAGTTTTTGCGCCCTGACAGCCGGCCTCTCATACCCCTTCTCTTCCTGCCTCGTTGACGGCCCATAGCCACAAGGAGCTGCCCGATGGGACAGAAAAACAACGCATTTATTCCCCTCAAGATCGCCGTGCTGACGGTCTCCGACAGCCGCACCGCCGCCGATGACAGCTCGGGCGACTATCTGGTCTCGGCCCTTACCGACGCGGGCCATCAGCTGGCCGATCGGGCGCTCTGCCCGGATAACCTGTTTCGCATCCGGGCGCGGGTGAGCGAGTGGATCGCCGATGAGGGGGTGCAGGTGGTGCTGATTAACGGCGGCACCGGCTTCAACGAGCAGAACCGGGTGCCGGAAGCGGTCGGCGTGCTGTTCGAGCGCACCGTACAGGGCTTTGGCGAGATGTTCCGTCAGCTCTCTTTTGCCGAGATTAAAGGCTCCGCCATGCAGAGCCGTGCCCTGGCGGGACTCGCCAATCGCACCCTGATCTGCTGCCTGCCGGGCTCCACCGGTGCCTGCCAGCTGGGTTGGGAGCAACTGATCCGCGATCAGCTCGATGCCCGCACCAAGCCGTGCAACTTTGTCTCCCACCTCTGAGAGCAAACGATGAACCAGACCGATCCCAAGCAGACCCAGCCCAACCTGACGCATCTTAACCAGAGCGGCGAAGCCCATATGGTGGATGTGACCGACAAGCAGGTGACCGAGCGCGAAGCCCGTGCCGAGGCGTTTGTTGCCATGGCCCCCGAGACGCTGGCGCTGATCCTGAGCGGCCAGCATCACAAGGGTGACGTGTTCGCCACCGCCCGCATCGCCGGCATCATGGCAGCCAAGAAGACCTCCGATCTTATCCCCCTCTGCCATCCACTGGCATTGACCAAAGTCGAGGTGGAGATAGTGCCGCTGCCCGAGCAGCACAAGGTGCATATCCGCACTCTCTGCAAACTCTCCGGCAAGACAGGGGTGGAGATGGAGGCGCTGACGGCGGCATCGGTAGCAGCGCTGACCATCTACGACATGTGCAAGGCGGTGCAAAAGGACATGGTGATCGAGCAGGTGCGACTGGTCGAGAAGAGGGGCGGCAAGTCCGGCCATTTTCAGTTGGGGTCAAATAGCGGGGAGCAAGCATGATCAAGGTACTGTTTTTTGCGCAAGTAAGAGAGCTGGTGGCTTGCGACGAGCTGAGTCTGCCGTGTGACTATGCCACCGCCGAACAACTGCGTGCGGCGCTCTGTGAGCGCGGCGACAAGTGGGCGCTGGCGCTGGAGGCTGGCAAACTGCTGGTGGCGGTCAACCAGACCCTGGTACCCCTCGACACGCCCCTCAATGATGGCGATGAAGTGGCCTTTTTCCCGCCGGTGACCGGAGGCTGACGATGAGCGACGCAACCATCACAGATCGCATTCTGGTGCAGCGGGCCGATTTCTCGCTGGCGGACGAATATGCCCGCCTCGCCACCCGCGCTGACAGTGGCGCCATTGTCACTTTCGTTGGCAAGGTGCGCGACTTCAATCAGGGGGAGGAGGTGAAGGGGTTGGCCCTCGAACACTACCCCGGCATGACCGAGAAGGCGCTGGCCGATATTGTGCAAGAGGCCCGTCGCCGCTGGCCGCTGCAGGAGTGCACCCTGATCCACCGCATCGGCGAGCTGTGGCTTGGCGATCAGATCGTGCTGGTGGCGGTGAGCAGTGCCCACCGCGACGCGGCCTTTGATGCCTGTCACTTCATCATGGATTTCTTGAAAACCCGGGCGCCGTTCTGGAAAAAAGAGCTGACCGCCGAGGGTGTGCAACGCTGGGTCGAGGCCAAGGAGAGCGACAACGCCGCCGCCGCCCGCTGGCAAGCCTGACCTGTTCATCACGAGGGGCGCAGGTTCAACGGGAACCACGGCCCCGTTTCGGGGCGCGGATGTGCGGGCCCCATCAGGAGAAAGGGAATGAAACCGCTGTTATCTGTTGTGATCGCCGGCATTTGCGCCGCCACCTTGCATACCGGTGCCGTGCAGGCCGATGAAGTGAAGGTGGCCGTGGCCGCCAACTTCAAGGGCACTATCGAGCGTATCGGCAAGGAGTTTACCGCCAAGACCGGCCATACCCTGGCCATCTCGTCTGCCGCCACCGGAGTGCTCTACACCCAGATCAGTCACGGCGCACCGTTTGATCTCTTCCTCTCCGCCGATGTGGCGACCCCCGAGAAGCTGGAAAAAGAGGGCAAGGGGAGCGATCGCTTCACCTACGCCATCGGCCAGCTGGGGCTGTGGAAGAAAGGGGGCCCAACCCCTGACGAGGCGACTCTGCGCAGCTGGAAAGGCAACCTCGCCATCGCCAATGCCCGCACTGCACCCTATGGTGCTGCCGCCATGGCGACCCTCACCCATCTCAAGATCGATCCCAAGCAGTACCGGTTGCTGACTGGCGCCAACATCGGCCAGACCTGGCAATTTGTCGACACCGGCAATGCCGAACTGGGCTTCGTCGCCTGGGCCAATCTGGTGGAAGCGGGCAAGACCGGCGAAGCCTGGGCGGTACCGGCTGACTTCTATCCCCCCATCGAGCAGCAGGGGCTGGTATTGAAGAAAGGTGCTGCGGTCGAGGCGCTGGTCGCCTGGCTCAAGGGGCCGGGTCAGGCACAGATCAAGGCTGCGGGTTATGCCCTGCCCCAATAAGGGGATGGGCCGGATGCGATACCCTGAGTGGTCGGCCTTCGGGTCGGCCACTCTTTGCAATGAGGATGGAGACCATGCCGTTGGGGGCATTTATCAACCGGGAGGTCGGCAATGAGTGAAGGGGATCTGCTGGCGGTCTGGCTCACCCTGAAGCTCGCGGCCTGTACCACCGCGATTTTGCTGTTGCTGGCGCCGCCGCTGGCCTGGTGGCTGTCGCGCAGTCAGAACCGACTGCGGCCGCTGGTGGAGGCGCTGGTGGCGCTGCCGCTGGTGCTGCCCCCCACTGTGCTGGGGTTTTACCTGCTACTCGCCTTCTCGCCCGAATATGGTTTCGGTGCCTGGTGGCGCGACACCTTTGGCGCCCCCCTTGCCTTCAGCTTTCTCGGCCTGCTGTTTGCCTCCATCCTCTATTCGCTGCCGTTCGTGGTGCAGCCGCTCACCTCCGCTTTCGTCAATATGGGCAACAAGGAGCTGGAGGCAGCTGCTACCCTGGGGCTCGGCCCGCTGGAGCGCTTCTTCCACATCATCTTGCCGATGACCCTGCCCAGCTTCGTGATGGCGGCGGCCCTCGGCTTTGCCCATACATTGGGAGAGTTTGGCGTGGTGCTGATGATTGGCGGCAATATCCCCGGCGAAACCCAGGTGCTCTCCATCGCCCTGTTTGATCATGTGGAGGCGATGGATTACCAGAACGCACATATTCTGGCGGGCGGCCTGATGGCCTTCTCGCTGGTGATGCTGGTGCTGGTCTACGGGGTGCTGCAGCGCAGACAGCGGAGAGTGTTTGGATGAACCAAGCAGCCACTATTCCGCAAGACAACGCCCTGAGCATCAATGCTCGGCGCGAGTTTGGCCCCTTTACCCTCGATTGCGCACTGACCCTCGAGCTGGGGGGGATCCTCGGCCTGTTTGGTCCCTCCGGCTGCGGCAAGAGCACCCTGCTGCGCATCATCGCCGGGCTCGATCGCCAAAGCGGGGATCGCTTGCTGTGGCGCGATAGGGAGTGCGCCGCTCTGCTGCCCGAAGCGCGCCGGATCGGGCTGGTGTTTCAGGACGCGCGCCTCTTTCCCCATCTGACGGTGCTCGGCAATCTGCAACTGGCGGCCCGCAAGGGGCGAGGGCGCTGGCAACCCGAGGCGCTGGCGGCGCGGCTTGGCTTTGCCGATCTGCTGGGGCAGCCTGCCCATGCCCTATCTGGCGGTCAACGCCAGCGAGTGGCGCTGGGGCGGGCGCTGCTGGCCGAGCCTGATCTGCTGCTGCTCGATGAGCCTTTTTCGGCGCTGGATCGGCGCAGCCGCATCCATCAGGCCCATGTGCTCAAAGGCTTGCAGCAGGAGAGCGGCATTCCCATGATCTTCGTCAGCCACGCCATGGAGGAGGTGAGCCTGCTCTGCGATCAGCTGGTGTTGCTGGAAAGTGGCAGGGTAGAGGCGCAAGGCCAGCCGAGCGAGATCTTCGCCCGTACCGATCTCTCGCTCGCCAGCCGTGACGATGCCGGGGTGATGCTGGATGCGACCTTGGCTCACTACGATGACGACGAACAGATGGCGACCCTGCAGCTCGGCGAGCAGCGACTGCGGGTCACCATGACCCATGTGCCGGACGAGAGTGGCCCCTTGCAGATCAAGGTGGCGGGGCGCGATGTGGTGATCGCCACCGCCCCCATCGAGCACTCCAGTCTCTCCAACTGTCTCGTCACCCGTCTGCTGGCGGTGCGCGAGGTGCGCCCCGGCCAGACCCTGTTGCAGTTGGCTCTGGGTGAGCAGATACTGCTGGCCCGGATCACCAGCCGCTCAGCCAGGCGGCTGGCGCTGGCGCCGCAGCAGCAGATCTACGCTTATATCAAGGCGGTTAGTCTGGTCAGCGAAGGCTGATTGGGCGCCGTGCTGATAACGTGGCAGGATGGCCACGGGCAACATAGCAACAAGAGATGGTTCAGGTGATGAGTCGAGAGGCAATACACTGATGCGCCGCAATCAGGTGATGAAATTCAATGGTCTTGCCCTGCGCAGTGCGGGGGAGGGCCCCTTGCTGTTGCTGCTGCACGGGCTGGGCTCCTCCAGCCTCGACTGGCAGGCGCAGATCGAACGGTTTTCCGAACACTACCGGGTGGTGGCGCTGGATCTGCGCGGCCACGGCCAGAGTATGCAGGAGGGGCCGTTCGACGTCTCAACCCTGGCAGCCGATGTGGTGAGCTGGCTCGATGCACAGCCAGAGCCCGCCTGGGTGGTGGGATTGTCACTGGGGGCCATGGTGGCGCTGGAGCTGGCGCTGCAACTGCCCCACAAGGTACAGGGGCTGGTGCTGGTCAACGGTGTTAGCGAGTTTCTGCTGGAAACACCCAAAGAGCAGGAGCGTTACGCCCAGCGCCTCAAGTGGCTGCGCTGGTTTGGCATGCGCCCGCTCGCATGGTGGCTGGGACGCGAGCTCTTCCCGGGCCCGGATCTGGCGCAGGTGCGCCACACCTTCAGGTTGCGTTTCGTGCGCAATAAAAAGAAGGTTTACAAAGCGCTACTGGAGGCGCTCCCCGGCTGGTCGGTACGCGCCCGGCTTGGCACCATCTGGCAGCCGGTGGCCATCATCTCCACCAGTCACGACTACCTGCCGCTCGCCAAACGGGTGGAGCAGTTTGCCGCCCTGCCCAACGCCACCATCCATACCCCCAATGGCCACCACGCCTGGCCAGCGGAAGATCCTTCCGGATTTAATCATTTGCTTCACCGGATATTGACCACCCATTAAAACTGAGCTTTGCCATGATCTGGACTCGTCGCATTTTGAAACAATTGCCATGTTGCAGTAGCTGATTAATCTCATTAACTTGGGTGGTGTAAGAGGGGGATGTTTACACCGTGTTGACTGTAAAAAACTCGCCTCTTTTCATCCGGTTAGAACGGGAAATAATAATGTTGTCAGGGACAGTAAAATGAAAAAAATGATATTGACTGCAGCGGTAGCGCTGATGATGGCTGGTTGTGCCCAGCAAGGTTTCACGGTTCATCCGGGTACTGCGGTTGCACCGACCAAAGAGGTAACTCATCACTTCTTCATCTCTGGTCTGGGTCAGAGCAAAGACATCGATGCTGCTACCGTGTGCAATGGTGCTGACAAAGTTGTACGGGTTGAAGCCCAGCACACCTTCGTCAATGGACTGCTTGGTGCGATTACGTTTGGAATCTACACCCCGCGCGAGGCTCGGGTCTACTGCGCCGGTTAATCTGCGCAAGCTCGATGCAAAAAGCCGAACCACAGGGTTCGGCTTTTTTGTGGATATCATTCGGGTTCAAGGATGGGAGCAGACCGGGCAGTCGGGGCGCTTGGGCAGCTTCATCTCGCGGAAGGTGCCGCTGAGGCCGTCGATCATCAGCAGGCGGCCACTGTAGCTTTTGCCCATGCCGGCCAAGAGCTTGATGGCTTCCAGTGCCTGCAGGCTACCCACCAGCCCGACCACGGGGGCGAGTACCCCCGCCTCGACACAGGTGAGGGCCTGCTCGCCAAACAGGGCGCTGAGGCAGGCGTAGCAGGGCTCATCTTCCTGCCAGGTGAAGCTGCAGAGCTGGCCCTCCAGCCGGATGGCGGCGCCGCTGACCAGTGGTACCCTGTGCTGGCGCGCCTTTTGGTTGAGCTGGTTGCGAATGGCCAGATTATCGGTGCAATCGAGCACCAGCTGATGTTGGGGCAGCAGGGTATCGAGCAGCGCCTCATCGGCTATGGCCGCGTGGGTCTCCACCTTGAGCCAGGGATTGAGGGCACGCAGCGACTGGGCGGCAGAGTCCACCTTGTAGTGACCGATGCGCTCATCGCTGTGCAGCACCTGACGCTGCAGGTTGGAGAGCTCCACCTTGTCGAAATCGACCAGGGTGAGCTGGCCAACCCCGGCCACCGTCAGATACTGGCTGGCGGCGCAGCCAAGGCCACCGGCGCCGATCACCAGCACCCTGGCCTGCTTGAGCGCCTCCTGTCCCTCGAAGTCGAAGGATTTGAGGATGATCTGACGGTTGTAGCGCAGCAGTTCGGCGTCGCTCAGGATCTCGCTCACAGCAGTAATCCCCCGAATGGCTCCACGGTCACTGTCTCGCCCGCGGCGACGCGGCCCCGTTCCAGTTCAAGAACGATGTAGCAGTTGGCTCGCGACAGGGAGCTGAACACGGCGGAGTCCTGCGAGCCGGTGCTGCGCACCTCGAGGCCGTTCGGTCCCTGACTCAGAATGCCGCGCTGGAAGTCGAGTCGGCCGGGGCTCTTTTTGAGTGGCTCGGCGGCAATGGCCTGTAGCTGGAGCGGCCGCTCGAACTGCTGGCCTGCCAGCTTGGCCAGCGCCGGCTGCACCAGCTGATCGAAGGTGACCATGGCGGAGACCGGGTTGCCCGGCAGGCCGAAGAACCAGGCGCGGGGCAGACGGCCGAAGGCAAACGGCTTGCCCGGCTTGATGGCTAGCTTCCAAAAGCCAATCTCGCCGAGCTCGTCCAGCAGCTGTTTGGTGAAGTCCGCTTCTCCCACCGAGACGCCGCCGGTGGTGATCAGCACGTCGGCCTCTTCATCGGCGCGGATAAAGGCGGCACGCAGTTGGGCCGGATCGTCCGGGATGATGCCAAGGTCGAGGCAGTCGCAGCCCATGCGTGCCAGCATGGCCCGCACGCCGTAACGGTTGGAGTCATAGATATCGCCGTGGGCAAGCGGGGTACCGACCGGTTTGAGTTCGTCACCGGTGCTGAAAATAGCCACTTTCAGTGGGCGGCGCACTGCGACGGTGGCCACGCCAAGGGAGGCCAGCAGTGGCATCTCTCTTGGGGTGAGGCGAGTACCGGCTGGCAGCACGCAGGCCCCCTTGCCGATATCGCTGCCGGCGCGGCGGATATTCTGGCCCAGTTCGGGTTGCGCCAGAAAAGTGATCCGATCGCCATCGGCCTGCGTTTCTTCCTGCATAACCACCGCATCTGTGCCTGGGGGGACCGGAGCACCAGTCATGATCCGCACGCAGTGGCCTGCGGGCCATTCGCCCTGATAGGGCTGACCGGCAAAGGCTTTGCCCGCCATGATGAGCGGGGTGCCGGTGGCGAGATCGGCCAACCGCACGGCGTAACCGTCCATGGCGGAGTTGTCGAAGGGGGGCACGGCGAGGGGGGAGGCGATATCGCTGGCAAGTACCCGGCCAAGGGCCTCTGGCAGGGGCAGCTGCTCGCTGGCGCAGCAGCAGGCGAGTTGTTCCAGCATCCCTTGCAGGGCATCGCTTAAGGGGAGTAGTCCGCTGGTATCAAATCCCATCGTCATGACCTCTTTTATGATTGAAGGCGGGATTATCACAAAATTCCCCGGGGATGGGCAGGTTATCTCAAGGGAATCTCGAGGTAATCGGCGCTGAAACGGGGTGAGATGGTCATAAAGTATGAGGTGACGCACAAGTTGACTTGAATCTTGGCGGCAATGGCCGTTTACTATGCCGCCATAACAGATGGCCACCACATCTCATGTGGCTACCATTACAGCGATGCCGTCGGCCCTGTGCGCCGCTATAACATAAGGGGTTGCTCCTTGAGCGGCCCTCACCGTCCCTGAGCGTGGGAGAGAAGATAATGACAACCTTAAGTCCGGAAGCCTTGCTGGTCAGGGCTGCCCTCGAAGCCCAGGGACTGGAAACCCCCCTGGTCGCCAACGAGCTGAACAGCCAGCAGAAGCGGGAGAAGATCGAAGGCCATATGCGTTCCATCATGGAGACGCTGGGGCTGGATCTGGCCGATGACAGCTTGGCCGAGACGCCGCACCGTATCGCCAAGATGTACGTCAACGAGATCTTCTCCGGCCTCGATTACTCCACCTTCCCCAAGGTGACGGTGATCGAGAACAAGATGCAGGTGGACGAGATGATCATGGTGCGGGACATCAGCCTCACCAGCACCTGCGAACACCACTTCGTCACCATCGACGGGCTGGCCCACGTGGCCTATATCCCTCGCGGCAAGGTGATTGGCCTGTCGAAGATCAACCGCATCGTGCAGTTCTTTGCCCGCCGTCCCCAAGTGCAGGAGCGGCTGACCCAGCAGATCTTGCTGGCGCTGCAGACCCTGCTTGGCACCAAAGACGTGGCCATCAACATCAGGGCGACCCACTACTGCGTCAAGGCACGCGGGGTGATGGATTCGACTTCTTACACCACTACCACCTCCCTCGGTGGGGTGTTCAAGACCCAGCCCGATACCCGCGCCGAGTTTCTCGGTGGCCTGCGCGGATAAAAAGGCGGTTATTTTGTAACCGCTACGCTGAATAAACGAGACGCCAGCAGTCATTGCTGGCGTTTTTCATCGGCCGTGGATGAGAGCAGCGGCCCGCAACGGCTTGGCCATCAAGGGGAGATGTCGCAAACGTTGTGCCGAGCTTCGATTTATTCATCTGAGCGGTATATTTAATCGAACACGAAAAAAAACTCGCTTTTACCTTACAAAAAGTAACCAGGCAGACTCTTTCCGAACCGCCACAATCCGGTTACTCTAGCGTCCCCTCACGGCTCTCGCTGCCGCTCATGGAATTCAGAGTTATTCATCAAGGTTGGATGGTGCGCCACTGAACAAGTGGCCAGATAGTTCATGCCAGGAGGGCGTGAACCGGACGAGTGCAACGAATTTAACGACCACCAGGATACGCCATGAATACCAGTTCCATGACCATAGGCAAAAAACTCACCGCCGGCTTTGCCGTGCTCGGTTTGATGGTCGCCTTTATCGGCGGCTTCGCCCTTGTCCAGTTTGGCAACATGAATGATGTTGCGATTCGCTTTACCGACAGCATCTTGCCTGCGGTCAATCGCACCAGCGCGATTGGCGACACCATTAGTGAGCTGCGCCGCTATGAGCTGGGCTACTTCGTGGTGGCGGCTGACCCGGTAAAGAGAAGTGAATACCGTGATGTCGCCAATCAAAAGCTCAACCAGATTGCGCAACAGTTGGCCGCCCATGACAAGACTATCTGGGCTGAGGATGTGGCGGAACGCCGCACTTTCGATACCGTCAAGTCTAACTGGGATCGTTATGTGGCACTGCATCAGCGCGTCAAGCAGCTGCAAGACAGCGATCAGCTCGCAGAAGCCCAGCGTATCTTTCTGGCTGAAGGTATCCCAATTTATACCGAACTTAACAAGTCGGTGGCCGATCTTATCCAGATCAACCACGGTTATGCGTCTGAATCCCGTGATGACGTGGTGGAGTCTTACCAATCCGCCAAGCTGAGCGTTACCATCGCGCTGGTGTTTGGCCTGGTACTGGTGGTGGTGCTCTCCATGGTACTGACCCGCCAGATCCGCGATCCGCTGATCATGCTGGCCCGTCAGGCCCAGCGTATTGCCAATGGCGAGCTGGGTCAGGGCGAACTGCAGCAGTGGATCCGTGACAGCCGCTTCAACCGCGACGAACTGGGTCAGCTGGGCTCCGCCATCAACCGGATGCAGGGTTCCCTCTCCGATCTGGTGAGCGAGATCGCCGGTTCCGTGAGCCAGCTCAGCAGCGCGGTGGAGGAGGTGAGCGCCATCTCCAGCCAGTCTGCCAGCGGCATGGCCATCCAGCAGAACGAAGTCTCCCAGGTGGCGACTGCCATGAACGAGATGCAGTCCACCGTTAACGAAGTGGCCCGCAACACTACGGATGCCATGAGCGCCGCCAAGGATGCTTCCCGCACCTCCGCTGCCGGCAGCGAAGTGGTGCGCAGCTCCATCGCCAGCATCGAAGAGGTGTCGGTCAAGATTGAACAGGCGGGCACCGTGGTGCAGCAGCTGGAGGCCGACAGCGCCAACATCAGTGTAGTGCTGGATGTGATCCGCGATATCGCCGGTCAGACCAACCTGCTGGCGCTCAACGCCGCCATCGAAGCGGCCCGTGCCGGTGAGCAGGGTCGTGGTTTTGCGGTCGTTGCCGATGAAGTGCGATCCTTGGCCCAGCGTACCCAGGACTCCACTGCCGAGATCAGCAAGATGATCGAGCTGCTGCAGGGCCGCGCCGCCGAGGCGGGCAACGCCATGCAACTGAGCCGTCATCAGATGCAGGAGAGCGTCGGTCTGGCGCGGGATGCCGGTACCAGTATCGACACCATCAACGGTGCCGTGGTGCGCATCACCGACATGAACACCCTGATCGCCACTGCCACCGAAGAGCAGAACGCGGTGACCGAAGAGCTCAACCGTAGCATCGTCAACATTCACAATGCGGCTGACGAGAATGCCCAGGGCGCCCATCAGATCGCCCAGGCCTGTGGCGAACTGAGCAAGTTGGCCAACACCCTGCACCATATGACCCAACGCTTCACCCTCTAAACCGTGACGCCTGGATAACAGAAGGCCCCGCCAATTGGCGGGGCCTTGTTGTTTCTGGCGTTGTGGAAGGGCTCAGCTCAGGCCGACTATCTCGCCGTTCTCATCGATATCGATATGGCGATAGGCAGGCAGACTGCCCAGTCCCGGCATGGTCATGATGGGGCCCGCCAGCGCATAGACGAACCCGGCCCCTGCGCAGAGCTTCACCTCGTCGATGGGTACCTCGAAATCGGTCGGTACCCCCTTGAGGGCGGGGTCATGGCTGATGGAGAGCGGCGTCTTGGCCACGCAGATGGGCAAGTGATCCCACCCTTCGGCGGAAAGTTGTGCCAGCTGCTGGCGGGCTCTGTCGGAGAGCTGCACCCCGCGGCCACCGTAACCGCACTCCACCAGGGTCGCCAGCTTGGCGTCGAGGCTCATCTCGTCGGGGTAGAGCAGTTTCACCTTGCTAGGTTGCTCGCAGGCGGCGACCACAGCGCGGGCCAGCTCGCTGGTGCCAGCGCCACCCTGAGTGAAGGCGTTGGAGATAGCCGCGCCACAGGCACCGGCTTGCTGTGCTTCATGGGCCAGCAGCGCCAGTTCGGCCTCGCTGTCGGTGGGGAAGCGGTTGATGGCGACCACCACCGGCACCCCGTAGCGACGGGCGTTCCGGATATGCCAGGCGAGGTTGGCGCAGCCTTGCTTGAGGGTTGGCAGATCTTCCCCCTGCAGGCTGGCTGGCAGCGGTTGGCCCGGGCGGATATCGAGCAGGCCGCTGTTGGCCTTGAGGCCGCGCACCGTGGCCACCAGCACCACGCAGGCGGGGGTAATGCCGGATTGGCGGCTCTTGATGTTGAAGAACTTCTCCAGCCCCATGTCGGAGCCAAAACCTGCCTCGGTCACCACATAATCGGTCAGACCAAGGGCGATGCGATCGGCGATCACCGAGGAGTTGCCGTGGGCGATGTTGGCAAAGGGGCCGGCGTGTACCAGCACCGGCGTCTGCTCGGTGGTCTGCATCAGGGTCGGTTGCAGCGCATCTTTCAGCAGCACCGTCATGGCGCCCGCCACTTCAAGCTGCTCGGCAGTGATGGGCTTACCGTGGACATTGCGGGCCAGCTGGATGCGGCCGATGCGTTGGCGCAGATCTTTCAGATCGCTCGCCAGCGCCAGAATGGCCATCAGCTCGGAGGCGGCGGTGATGACGAAGCGCTCGCCGCGCTCCACACCATCGGCTGCGCCACCTTGACCTATGGTGAGGTGGCGCAGGGCGCGGTCATTCATGTCGAGGGTGCGCGGCCAGAGGATGTTATCGGCATCGATATCGAGCCGCGGCAGGCCGGTTTTGGCGGTGAACTCAGCACCCAGTTTCTGTTCGTGGAACAGGCGGGCATCGAGGGCCGCCGCCGCCAGATTGTGGGCCGCCGTCAGGGCGTGAAAATCGCCGGTGAGGTGAAGGTTCATCTCCTCCATCGGCACCACCTGAGCGTGGCCGCCACCGGCTGCCCCCCCCTTGACCCCGAATACTGGGCCGAGACTCGGCTGGCGGATGGTAGCGATGCTGGGCTGGCCGATATGGTTGAGCCCCATGGAGAGGCCGAGGGTGGTCACCGTCTTCCCTTCACCGAGCGGGGTCGGGGTGATGGCGCTCACCAGTACCAGCTTGCCGCGCTGTTTGGACTGAGACTTGAGCAGGTCGAGGCTGAGCTTGCCTTTGTAGTGGCCATGGGGGCTGAGCAGGTGCTGGGGGATGGCGAGGCGTTCGACCAGCGCGTGAATGGAGAGACGGGGGGACTGGCGGGAGATCTCGATATCGCTTAGCATCAGCACCTCGTTGGCATATCGGGGTAAAATATGCGGCGCAGTCTAGTGGAATATAACGGGTAATCCAATGACGAAAACGATTTTATTTGGTGAGGGTGAGGTTCGTCAGAATCCTGTTCTGCTGGATCTCAACGAACTCTATCATCCCCCCAAGCAGCCGATGACGGCGCTGGGGATTGTCAGTGCGCTGGTGCCACTGTTCGGTTTCGGCTGGCAGGCGATGACCCAGGACCCGGAAACCCAGCTGCGCCACGAGATCCGCAAACGGGTCAACAAGCACAAGACTGACGAGGCAAACCTCATTCTGATCCTGCAGCTGGCCGCCATGTTTGACTGCCCCGAGCTTGAGGTGGCGCTCCCCTATGCCCTCAGTGAGCCGCAGTTGTCGGTGATCCGCACCCGTCTGCCGCGCTGGCAGTTAAGCCTCGAGCAGGAGCGTCTGCTGGCGAAGCTGGTTCCGGCCGCGGCCCCCGGCCAGCGCTAGGGTTCAAGCCGGGCCAGCAGGCCGGACATTCAGGCCGTACCCTCTGCTCTGGCAATCAGGTCGGCGTATCCCACTGTTGCGGGGCGAGATAGCGCTCCTGCACGAACTCGATAAAGCAGCGCACCTTGGCTGAAACGAAGCGGCGGTGCGGATAGACCGCATAGAGCCCCACCTCCCCCTTATCCCACTCCGGCAGCAGGCTCACCAGTTGCCCTTCCCGCAGCGCCTCCCCCACGATAAAGGTGGGCTGCAATATGATGCCCTGATCATCACAAGCGGCGCGGGTCAGCGCCACCCCGTTGTTGGCCCGCAGCGGCCCCTGCGGCCGGATGTTCTGCGCCTCGCTCCCCTGTTTGAAGTGCCACTCCGGCTGGGTCAGGGTATAGACCAGACAGTCGTGCTGCTTGAGATCCTCTGGGCTCTGTGGCGTCCCCTTGTGAGCCAGATAGGCGGGGCTGGCACAGAGTTCCAGTTTGATGGTGGCAAGCTGGCGTGCCACCAGCGAGGAGTCGCTGAGGTGGCCGATCCGCAGCGCCAGATCGAATCCCTCTTCCACCAGTGCCACCCGCCGGTCGCTGTACTCGATATCGAGCTTGAGATCGGGAAAGCGCTGGCGAAACAGCGGCAGGGCGGGGGAGAGGTGCAGATAGCCAAAATCCATCGGCACCGAGAGTTTGAGGGTGCCGTTCGGCTGCTGGTTGTGGTGGGTCAGCTGGCTGTGGGTCTCTTCCAGCTCCGCCAGCAGGGCGAGGGAGCGCTGGTAGTAGAACTGGCCCGCCTCGGTGGGATTGACCTGACGGGTGGTGCGCGACAGCAGCCGGGTGGCGAGGGACTCTTCCAGCTGCTGCATCAGTTTGGAGGCCATGGCGACCGAGATGCCGAGCTGGTTGGCGGCCTTGGTAAAGCTCTGGCACTCCACCACCTTGATAAAGGTGCGCATGGCGGCTATCTGGTCCATTTTCCATCCTCAGTAAATAATGAATTTAATAAATCACTGATTATTCATCTTCAGAACGAGGTTAGCATTTTAGCCACTGATGTGAACCCCAAGATGAAGGAACGAACGGATGAAAATGACCAAGGCTCTGCTGGCCTCCTGCCTGTTTATGGCTACCCCTCTGATGGCGGCGGATTACGATGTGGATGCGGCGCACACCACGGTGCAGTTCAAAGTGGGTCACCTGGGCTTCTCCGAGCTGGTGGGTCGCTTCAACACCTTCAGCGGTACCTTCAGCATGGATGACGCCAACCCGGCTGCGGCCAAGGCGAGCTTTGAAGTGGACGCCGCCAGCGTCGACTCCAACCACGAGGCCCGCGACAAGCACCTGCGCAGCCCTGACTTCCTCGACGTGAAGCAGTATCCCAAGATGACCTTCGTCAGCTCCGCTTACGAGGGCAGCAAGGATAAAGGCGTGCTGAAAGGAACCCTGACCCTGCACGGCATCTCTAAAGAAGTGGCCTTCGATCTGGTGAAGATTGGCGAGGGCAAGGATCCCTGGGGCGGCTACCGCAGTGGCTTCAACGCCTCTACCACCATCAAGCGCAGTGACTTTGGCGTGAGCTACATGCTGCCCGGCATCCCGGACGAGATGAACATCAACCTGTTTGTCGAAGGCGTGCGCAAGTAATGGGCGCGGAACTTCTGCTGCAAACCCTGGCGGCTCCTCTGGGAGCCGCTTTGCTATCGTGGCGCTGGCCGCGACTGGGGTATCTGTGGGGCGCGCTGGCGCTCTGGCTGGTGGGATCCTGGCTCGGCGGCCTCTATGGCATTCCGGCCAAGGCGTGGCAGTGGTTGCCGCTGACCCTGATGGCCCCTGCCATTGCGGCTCAGGTGAGCGATCTGCGCAGTTCGCTGCTGCTTTTTGCGGTGTTCAGCGCGCTGGTGTGGCGGCAGGGATTGGCCTCGGTATTGGCGAGCGAACCCGGGATCTGGTTGGCGTTGCTGCCCGCCATCCTCTGGTTTGGCTGGAGTGGTCTGCGCGGTGACAGCCGCGAGGGGCTGGGTTTTGCTCTCGGCTTTATCTGGCTGGCGCTGGTGATCGGCATCGATGGCAGCCTGCTGATTGCCCAGTTGGCCGGTGCGCTGGCCGCTTTCGCCGGTTTTCGTGCCCTGCTCGCCACCTTTGTTGGCATCAAGGTGGCACCTGCCGGTCTGGCGCTGGCCCTCGCTTTTGTCCAGATGCTCGCCTGGCAATATGTGGAGGTGCCGCTGGTGGTGTTGCTGCCGGTCTGGTTGCTGCCGCTGCTGGAATGGGCGTTGCGTGACAAGCCGTGGCCGCTGCGCTGGGGGGCTCTGATCCTGCTCGCCGCCGCGGGGACCGGACTCAGCCTGTGGTGGGTGTGGCCCGCTGCTTCTTTGTACTGATTTTTGCATGAAAAACAGGCAATTACAGTCATTTTTGCATACCCGCTCATACTCTTGGCAGATAATGATTGAGCCCCCTATGTGTTTCAGATAAAAAGGATTTTCATTTTATTTGGACACACACAGAACCCGGCCGAGCCGGGTTCTGTTTGCCTGCTTTGCGGCACATAAGGAGGCCACAGTTGCGCAGTCAAGGATCTGAGCATCTGTTTTTTCGCCATTTCACCGGACAGGGACGTATCGACGGTCTCTGCATTCTGCTGGTCACTCACCTGCTTCCCGATCGCCCCCGTTTTATCGAAGCGCTTTCCCGGATTGGGCGGATCGGCGCCATTTTGCCCAAACCGAAATCGGTACACGGCCCGACCCTGGAGTGGGTATCCCAACACTATCCGGTGCTGCCCCTCAACCGGCACTGGACCAATGATCCCGACAGCCTCATCCAGCAGATTGCACCGCTGGTGGCCCCCCACGAGCGGCTGCTGATCCTCGATATCGGCGGTTACTTCGCCAGAACCCAGGTGATCTTGAGCGAGTACTTCGGCCCCCGTTTTCTCGGGGTGGTGGAGATGACCGAGAACGGCCATCAGCGCTATGAGCAGGAGGTGCTGGCGACCCCGGTGGTGTCGGTGGCGCGCAGCCCCCTCAAGCAGGCCGAGGATATCCAGATTGGTCTGAGCGTGGTCTACTCCGCCGAGTCGCTGGCCCGCACCCTCAACCGCACCTTCAACGTCTGCGAAGCCGTGTTGTTTGGTTATGGCAAGGTGGGGCGCAGCATCGCCCGCGACCTGCGCTGTCGCAATCTCCATCTCGGGCTGGTCGAAACCGATGTGCTGCGACAGGTGGAAGCGCTCTCCCACGGTTTTCGCTTGATCACCAAGGCCGAGGCGTTGAGCCGTGCCGAGCTGGTGATCTGCTCCACCGGCAATGGCTCGCTGGACTTGGCGGATCTGCAGGCGCTGCGCCCCGGCACCATGGTGGCCTCGGTCACCTCGGCTGACGACGAGTTCGCCTTCTCGCTGGCCCAGCTGCCGTGGCCGAGCGAAGAGGTGTGCCCTCATGTGCTGGCCCTCAACCGGCCGGATGGCAGCCAGATCTACCTGCTCAACCGGGGTGAGGCGGTCAACTTCGTGCATGGTGCCGTGATTGGTGAATACGTCTATCTGGTGCTGGCGGAGATCATGGAAGGGATTCGGATGCTGGCGGCAGGCCCGCTTGCTCCCGGCCTGTTCGAGCTGCCAGAATCGGCGATGCGTACCATTGCCCGCCATTGGCTGGCCGATTTTCATGGTGTTGACCAGCACTGATTTGACCAAACCGGGATCGGCCATTGGGCGGCGGTACGCCACTTTCCGCCATTGGCCGCTTTTTTTATGGAGTCCCTCATGACCGAGTCTGAAACCCTGATCAGCAAACCCCGCATCGAGATCCGCTACTGCACCCTCTGTCGCTGGATGCTACGCGCTGCCTGGCTGGCGCAGGAGCTGCTCTCCACCTTCGACAGTGAGCTGGGAGAGGTGGCGCTGGTGCCGGCCAGCAAGGGGGAGTTCCGCATTCTGGTGGGCGGGGTGCAGGTGTGGGATCGGGTGGTCGATGACGGCTTCCCCGAGGCCAAGGAGATCAAGCAGCGGGTGCGCGATGTTATCGCACCGGAGCGAGATCTCGGCCACTCGGATCGCAAGACGGCCGAGTAACGTCCACCCCGTTGTCTGTAAAACACAAAATAGAAAAAGGAGAGGGAGGCCATGGCCTCTCTCTCCTTTTTTGCATTTGGCTTTTGTTTGGTACCTGCGGGGGCTATGGTCGCGGCTCGGACAGATGGCTGCCGATATAGCGGGCCCGCTTGTGGGGCTTGATGCGGCTCACATCCACCCACACCAGCCCGTCGATGCAGTGGTTGAAGTCGGGGTCGATGCCAAAATCCATAAACTGGACGCCGCCCGGCTCGCACAGCTCGGAATACTGCTTGTAGAGGGTAGGGATGGCGCAGCCCAGATTGTCGAGGCGGGCCTTGAGTGCTTTGAGGTCGGCGCCGTAATCCAACCCTTCGAAAAGAGGCTGCGTCTCGGGGTAGGGACGGCGGGAGGGGGCCAGCGCCAGCTCGGGGGCAAAGTGCTGGCGGTAGAAGCTCACCAGCAGATCCTTGGCCGCCGGTGGCAGGCTGCCGGAGAGCGACACCGGGCCAAACAGGTAGCGGTAGCTGGGATAGCGGGCCAGATAGGCACCGATACCGAACCAGAGATAATCGAGCCCCCGCTTACCCCAGTAGGCGGGCTGGATAAAGCTGCGGCCAAGCTCGATGGCCTGCTCCAGCCGGGGCAGCAGCTTCTCCTCGAAACCGAACAGGGTATGGCTGTAGAGGCCATCCTTCCCCTTGCTGGCCAGCAGCTCCGCCACCGGGGCGAACCGGTAGGCACCGATAATATCGAGCCGGGCCGGATCCCAGAGGATCAGGTGGTGGTAGTCATCGTCAAAACCATCGAGATCCCGCCGCTTGCCAGACCCTTCCCCCACCGCGCGAAAGGCGATCTCCCGCAGTCGCCCCAGCTCGCGCAGGATCACCGAGTGGCTCAGTTCGTGGCGGCGGTAGAGGTAGATCCCCTGACCATCCGGGGTGGTGCCGAGCTGTTCGCACCCCTCGATGGCCTGTTTGAGCTGGCGGCGATCCTCCGGCAGGGCGATGGGGGCCTCGGTCTGCAGCCGTCCCGCCTTGCCCCGGCCAATCCGGTAGAGGTGGCTGCGCACCAGCCGCGCCGCCGTCTTGGCGGGCAGCTCCTGAAAACTGCCGAGCGGAATGCGCGCCCCTATGGTCACCGGCAGGGTCTGCCCCTGCTGGCGAAACAGCTGGCGCACCAGCAACAGGGCGGAAGCGGGCTTGTTGAGCCAGGAGGCGAGATAGAACCAGAGGCTGTTGCGCCCCCCCAGATGGATCGGCACCAGCGGGGTGCGGGTGCGCTGGGCCAGCTTGATAAAGCCTGCCTGCCAGGGGCCATCTTTCACCCCCTTGAGGCCAAGCCGGGAGACTTCACCTGCGGGAAAGATCACCAGCGCCCCTTCATGGGCGAGGTGTTCGTTCATGGCGAGGATGGCCTGTCGATCGGTTTTGCCCGCCATATTGTCCACCGGCAATAGCAAAGGGCGCAGCGGCGCGAGCTGGGCCAGCAGCTGGTTAGCGACGATCTTCACATCGGGGCGGATGCGGCCGAGCAGTTGCAGCAGCGCCAGTCCATCCAGCGAGCCGATGGGATGGTTGGCGACAAGCATGACCCGACCGCTGGCGGGAATGTGCTCCAGCTGTGCCTCGCTGACCCGATAGTCGAAATCGAGCCGGGTCAGCGCCTGCTCGACAAAGTCGAGGCCGCGCAGGTGCGGGTAGCGGGCGGCAAAGTCGGCAAAGGCCCGTTCGTTGAGCAGCCAGCCCAGCAGCCGCTTGCACAGCGGGGTGAGCAGGGGATAGCCAAGCAGGCGAGGGAAGTGCTGGGTCAGCAGGGTATCGATAGTGAACATCTGGGGGCTCCGGCGATCCGTTGTCCCCAGCATGGTGCGGCACTGTTCCCGCAACATGTCAGCGGGATGACAGTTTGATGGCAGCGGCGGCCAGTTGCCCTCGTACTGCGCTCTGTGGTTTCCTTTTCCTGATGGCTGGTGGCCAGATAGCAAAGCGGGGAGCCGGTTAACCGGCTCCCCGCTTGGTGGTCGTGGTAAGGATAGCGACCCGATTAACCGCGCCAGGCCGCGGTGAGGCGCACCAGCTCCACCAGGGTGGCGACCGATTTTTCCATGGATTGCAGCGGGATGAACTCGTGCTTGCCGTGGAAGTTGTGGCCACCGGTGAAGAGGTTGGGGCAGGGCAGACCCATAAAGGAGAGGCGGGCGCCATCGGTACCGCCGCGAATGGGCTTGATCTTCGGCACCACGTCGGCGGCTTCCATGGCGGCCTTGGCCAGCTCGACGATGTGCATGTGCGGCTCAATCTGGCTGCGCATGTTGCGATAGCTGTCGGTCAGGGTCAGCTCGATACGGGCTTTCGGATACTCGGCTTGCAAGGCTGCGACCCGGCTCTGCATCTCGGCCTTGCGCGCGGCGAAACGCTCGTCGTCGAAGTCGCGGATGATGTAGTGCAGGGTGCTCTCCTCCACCGTGCCGCTCATCTGGGCCAGATGGAAGAAGCCCTCATACCCGTCGGTGCACTCCGGGGTCTGCTCGGCAGGCATGGCGGCGTGGAAGCGGGCGGCCAGGGTCTGGCTGTTGATCATGCTGCCCTTGGCGGTGCCGGGGTGGACGTTGTTGCCGACAAAGCGCAGGTTGGCGCTGGCGGCGTTGAAGTTTTCATACTCCAGCTCTCCCAGTTCGCCGCCATCCACGGTATAGGCCCACTTGGCCGGGAATCTCTCCAGCGGGAACAGGTTGGCGCCGCGGCCGATCTCTTCGTCCGGGGTGAAGCCGACCCAGATATCGCCGCGCGGGATCTCGGGGTGGGCTTGCAGGTGGTCGATGGCGGTAAGGATCTCGGCGATACCCGCCTTGTCGTCGGCGCCCAGCAGGGTGGTGCCGTCAGTGGTGATGAGATCCTGACCCAGATAGTTTTTCAGGAAACGGTAGTCACGGATGGCAAGCACCTCGTCACCCTTGCCAAGGCAGATGTCGCCACCCTGATAGTTTTCGATGATCTGGGGTTTGACCTGCTCCGCCTCGTAGTCGGCGGTGTCCATGTGGGCAATCAGGCCGATGGCGGGGGCGTCCGGCTGGTTGCCCGGCAGGCAGCCGGTGAGGTAGCCGTGCTCATCCAGGGTGACCTGGGTCAGCCCCAGCGCCTTCATCTCTTCTTGCAGGGCACGGGCGAAGATCAGCTGGCCTTCGCTGCTGGGGCAGGCAGGATTGGTCTCATCGGAGCGGGTATGAAAAGTCACGTAACGCAGAAAACGCTCAAGCAGGGTATCCATTAGTCAGCCTCTAACCGGTTGTGAGCGGTCATTGTGGCCAATCCGTGCAGGCGACTCATTGCGTCAGCGCAGGTTTTTCCCATTTTTTGACGCAAGGGAAGAGCGGCGAATGTGCGGCGCGCGGGGCAACTTCGGCGAGGGGGGGCGCATAAATTTGGCATTTATTACGATATTTAGGCACTGGCGGTCACGGCTAAATTCCCCTTGGCCACCGCACAGCAAGGCATCAGCCCCATCATGGCGTTTTCACACACTTTTCAAGGGGAAAGCGGGCTGTCGCATAACCTGCGCCATCCCAGAGCCCGCCTGCCCGCCAGCAAGATTTGATCGACTTATTAAAAGGGGATTTTGAACACTATTTTTTATTGTCACCGCCTGCGGTAAGTGTGTACACTCCGCGCCGATCCAAGGGCAACCCTGAAGCAGGCAGAGCCGCCAGAAACCCGACCGATCATACGCCTATAGGGCGAGGCACGCAGAAACGACAGACACTGCTGGGGAATGGTTTCTTTAATACCGGTTAGGCTCCGGTATCAGGGAGAACAACAGACTCTCATCCTTCATTTGACCGAGTGGGCCACCGGCTCATCATCTTCCCTTGTCATGGGCGGTCACTGACGGTGAGGTGGGCTGTGGTTGTTGTCGTCTATCAACACGCATGCGTGCTGGCGCCTTCGCTTCTCTTCCTTGGAACCCTCTCCTTCTGTCGGGATCGCTGCCGAATGATGAACTGACGGCGTGGCTGATGTCGTCTGTCATCAAAGTACCGCGGCGCCCCGTTTAAGGTGGCACCGCATACCGTTGAGCTTGATGTAAAGCCACCAGCCCCACATCAAGACTCGTTACTTCCCCAAGATCCACCAGGCAGCCTCTGGCTTGCCGCGATGTGCAAAGCGTTGGTTAGTGTGGCTGCGTCTCGTGATGGCAGCACCCGCCGCACTCTGCACTAGATGGTCTGGATGTGATTGAGGGTAACGAAGGCGACTCTGGGTCGCTCATTTGCGAGGCATAGCCCATGACTAACTGGTCCAGCAAGGACTCCTTGAAGGTCTACAACGTTCCCTACTGGGGTGCGGGTTTTTTCAATATCAATGACGCCGGTCATGTGACCGTCGCCCCCGACAAATCACGCCCTGACGCGCATATTGTCATCTCTGATGCCATCGAACAGCTGCGTCAGTCCGGGCTGACCACCCCCGTGTTGCTGCGCTTCCCCGATATCCTCAAGAGTCGGGTCGATGCGCTGTTCAACGCCTTTGGTCAGGCCATCGAGAAGTCAGGCTATGAAGGGGACTACCTCTGCGTTTACCCGATCAAGGTAAACCAGCAGCGTCGTGTCATCGAGACCATCAGCCAGTCCTACAACGACAAGCCCCGGCTTGGCCTGGAAGCTGGTTCCAAACCGGAACTGCTGGCCGTGCTGTCCCATCACCATGAGCAAGGCTCGGTGATCGTCTGCAACGGTTACAAAGACCGCGAATATATCCGCCACGCCCTGCTGGGCAACCTGATGGGCCACAAGGTCTACATCGTGGTGGAGAAGCCCTCCGAGCTGGAAATGGTGCTGGACGAGTCAGCTCGTCTCAACATCAAGCCCAACATCGGGGTGCGTGCCAAGCTCGCTTCCACCGGCTCCGGCATGTGGGAATCGAGCGGCGGCTCCATGTCCAAATTCGGTCTCTCCGCCTCCCAGATCCTGGCGCTGATCGAGCGTCTGCGCGGGCTGGGCAAGCTGGACTGCCTGCAACTGCTGCACTTCCATCTGGGTTCCCAGATCGCCAACATCCGCGACATTCAGGGCGGCATCCGCGAGTGCGGCCGTTTCTACGCTGAATTGCGTCGCCTCGGTGCCAACATTGAGGTAGTGGATGTGGGCGGCGGCCTGGGCGTGGACTACGAGGGAACCCGTTCCCAGAGCCACTGCTCCGCCAACTACAGCCTCTCCGAGTACGCCAACAACGTGGTGTGGGGCATCGGCGATGTCTGCCGCGAGTTCGACCTGCCGCACCCGACCATCATCAGCGAGTCTGGCCGTGCCCTGACCGCCCACCACGCCGTGCTGGTTACCAATATCATTGGTGCCGAAGGGGTGGAGATGAACGACATCAGCGCACCGGGCGAAGATGCACCGACCATTCTGCAGAACATGTGGCAAGGCTGGCTGGATCTGCGCAGCGAAGATCCCTCCCTGCTGGAGATCTTCCACGACTCGGTGGCTGATCTGGGTGACGTGAATACCCAGTACACCATGGGCCTGCTCAACCTTGAGCAACGTGCCTGGGCCGAGATGCTGCACCAGAACACCTGTCTGGCGCTGAAAGAGCTGCTCAACCCGGTCAACCGCAACCACCGCGCGCTGGCTGACGAACTGAGTGAAAAGCTGGCGGACAAGTGCTTTGCCAACTTCTCCCTGTTCCAGTCCCTGCCGGATGCCTGGGGTATCGGTCAGGTGTTCCCGGTGATGCCGCTGGCTGGCCTCGAGCGTCCGCTCACCCGTCGCGGTATCCTGATGGATATCACCTGCGACTCCGACGGTCAGGTCGAGCACTACGTCGACGGTCTGGGGGTCGAGAGCACCCTGCCGATGCCGGTCTACGGCGAGAACGAAGAGTGCCACGTCGGCTTCTTCCTGGTCGGTGCCTATCAGGAGATCCTGGGCGATCTGCACAACCTGTTCGGTGACACCCACTGCGCGGAAGTGTGGCTGGACGAGGAGGGCAAGATGGACATTCGCAACGTGGTACGCGGCGACACCGTCGATCAGCTGCTGCGTTACGTCAACATCGACCCGTCCGTTATCCGCGAGAACTATCAGCGGATCGCTTCCCACCCGGCGCTGGACGACGCAACCCGCAAAGCCCTGCTCGACGAGCTGGAGCTGGGCTTGCAAGGCTACGCCTATCTGGAAGACGAATAAGCCTCTGGCTTGTTCGCCCCGTCGATGAAAACCACATGACGGGAATGAAAAAACGGCGCCTGCGGGCGCCGTTTTTGTTGCCGGGGGGCCATCCGGCGATATGACGGGGCGCTCGACCCATCTTCATTCGGATAACCTATGGTGGCTCAGGGCATCCGCAGGCCACAGATCTGGCAGATATCTGTCCCTTGCAGCCGCTTCCCTTGATCTGCATCAAGCTTGAACCTCGGTGGTTATTTTACGGTCAGGAGTGATGTTGATGGGATGTAACAAAAGGATGTGCATATGGAACTGAAAAGGGACCCGAGATGCTATACCGACGTCTGTATCGACGGTAAGTGGTATCACTACGACCACTGCAGCACCAACGTCTACATGCTGATGGGGGGCGCCGCGCCGAGCCTTCAGCTCGCTTATGAGCCCAGCAGCGAAGAGGAGCTGATTGAGATGCTCCAGCAGTTGGCCCGCTTCTGAGTCACAAGATTAACGCCTCGCCATATGGCCATCGGGCACGTTGCCACGATGGCCACCACTCTTTACCGCTGCACCTAATCACGGCGAGTTTTTTTGCCAAATAGCCCCTTGCCTAGCTCCAGCATGGCGACGGCCGCGGCGTAGCTGCTGTCCGACTTGCCAATCTCATCCGCCACGTAGAGAAAGTTGGATTGGTACTTCTCGACGGCCTCTCGCGGGCTGGTTGCGTCAATAAAGTCCTCTTCCACCTCGAATCCTTGGGTCAGCAGTGCCGCCTTTTCACTCAGAAAAGTCGGAGATGCCATGTCGATAAAGGTGTATTGCTGCCGATTGGACGCCGGAACGGTAAAAAACTGGTATCTGGCCATGGATAAATCCTCGCTTGAAGCGGGTGATGGATGAGGTGACGCTGGTTTTAATCTGTGGCTCGCAGGCGGCTTGGTTTCCCTCGACATCGCACACAGTGCGCGTCAAGAATGCCGCATTTTGTTTTCGTTCGAGACTACTTTGTTGGCGTCTGCCCGGCAAGTGGGGCGCAGGGATTTTCTGGATGATCCGTGCAACTGAGGCGTTGTGGGCAGGCGTGAGGTCGGGGTAATGCCGGGCTCATATTGAGCCCGGCTTGTCAGCGTTCTGTCACAGCACGAAGCTCTGCACCATGGCGCGCAGCTGTTCGGTGAGCTGGTGGATCTGGCGGGCGGCGTCGCGGGCGGCGTTGGCCACTTGCAGCGCCTCGTCGCTGCCATCCGAGATGCGCACCACGTTGCGTTCGATCTCGTTGACCACCGCGCCCTGCTGCTCGATGGCGCTGGCGATGATGGCGTTGGTATCGACCATCCGATCCACCTTCTCGGTGATGGCGCCAAAGGCCTGTTGCGCCTCCTGCGCCAGACCGACCCCCTCCTGCGCTTCATGGCTGGCCGCCGACATGGCGGTGACCGAGGCGCGGGCGCCGGATTGCAGCTGTTCGATCATCTGCTGGATCTCGACGGTGGCGCCCTGGGTGCGGTTGGCAAGAGACCGCACCTCGTCGGCCACTACCGCAAAGCCGCGACCCTGTTCACCGGCTCGGGCCGCTTCGATGGCGGCGTTGAGGGCCAGCAGATTGGTCTGTTCGGCGATTCCGCGGATCACGCTGATGACGCCGCCAATCTGGCTGCACTGCTGTTCCAGTTGGCCGATGGTCTCGGCGGTGCGCAACACCTCGCGGTTGATATGGTCGATGGCCTTGATGGTGCGCTCCACCACATCCTCGCCCTGACCGACCACGTTCTGTGCCTCCTGGGTCATGCGGGCAGCTTGCAGGGCGTTGCCCGCCATGTCCTGTGAGGTGGCGGCCAGCTCCTTGATGGCGGTGGCGACCTGATGGGTCTCCCCTTGCTGATCGGCAATCACCTCCTGCGAGCGGCAGGTGCGCGCTTCGATCTCGGTGGCGCTCTCCACCACGGTGACGCCATTCTCCCGCACCCGCAGCATCAGGGTGCGCAGGGTCTCCAGCGTTACGTTGTAATCCCGGCTGATGGCGGCCAGCTCGTCCTGACCGACGATCTCGATATGCTGGCTGAGATCCTGGGCGTTGACCCGGGCGGCAATATCACGCACTCGCGCCACGGTTTCGCGCAGGGAGAGATAGGCGCCGATCATCAGGTAGAGGTAGAGCAGCAAGCTGGCGGTCAGTGGCGCGGTGACCCACCAGAAGTGGCGTTGGTTGGCGGCCAGCCGCTGACGCAGATCGGCCTCCAGCCGCTGGCGTACATGGCCTGCCAGCGCGGTGATGGCTTCGTCCATCTTATCCCCCAGTGCTTGCACCTCCTTGGTGGAGAGCTGCACCAGCTGATCCTTCATCATCTTGTTTTCCATGGTCTCGACCCCCTGACGCACCAGCTGCATCAGGGCATCGGTCTGCTGACCCAGCTCGGCGCGGTAGGCCGGTTCGATCTGGTAGAGCAGGGTCAGGTCGGCCTCCAGCTCCTGCAGAGTGGCGCTGATCAGGTCAAGACGAAAACGCAGGCCGCTGTAGCCTTCTGCCTGAAACAGGCCGAAGTCGGCGATGGTGGCGGCGCGATCCCGCACCTGGGCCAGCAGGTCGCGCAGTTGCGGCAACCGCTCGCTGGCGAGGATCACCATGTAGTAGGTACCGAGCGCCGGATCCTGGATCAGGCTGCTGGCGGCGGTGATGTGCTTGTAGAGGTGGCGCACCTCGGTCAGCAGTTTGTCGTGGCGCAGGTTGCTCTGTTCCACCTCCAGCTTGCCCGCGTCACTCTGCAGGGCGGCCCAGCCCTGCTGGATCACCTCAAAGGAGGGGTTGTTCTGGCGGGTGTCGGCAAAGGCCTGCAGGCTCAGCTCCACCGCTTGTGCGGCTGTCTTGAGCTGATCGTCACCGACCGGATCCACCTCATAGGCATGGCGGGTCATCAGATTGCGATGGGTGAGCAGGGCCTGTTCGATGGCGGGAATAGGGGCGAGATTGACCACGCCAGCCAGCTCCCGGTTGGCCTGCGCGTTGTCATCCTGCAGCCGCCCCAGCAGGTTGGTCATGCTGTAGGCCAGTGGCAACAGCATCAGGCAGGACCAGAGCAGGAATTTGTATTTGAAGGAGAGCTGATTGCCCAGCCGGATGGCCGGGTTGAAAATCCATTTCATATGAGGCCTCGATACCCGATAGGACGGGTCTATGCGGTGATGCCTGAATAGTACTCTGCGCAGGCCCCCTTGGGGGAGGCCGCATTGCAAGTTGTGATCTCTTTGGCTTTTTGCCCAGACGCATCCTCTGACGCAATAGAAAACGGGCCACCCGAAGGTGACCCGTTGTTGATGAAGGCATGTCCGGTTGCAACCGATCAGTTGAACGCCAGGAAGGGCGAGACACAGAGCAGCAGGCCGGTGACGATGATGATGTAAAGGGAGGTGCCCTTGTACTTGTGCAGCGCCGGTACCTGATAGACCAGATAGGCCGGGATGAGGCAACCCACCATGCCGAAGATGGGGCTGCAGATGGAGGTGAAGCTCAGTACCGGTGCGTTGAGCACGATGGCGCCCCAGGAGAGCATGACGGTAAACACCATGATCCCTTTGCCTACCAGACCCTTGTTGATGCGGTTTTCCGGCATCACGCGGCGCAGCAGGTTCATCGCCAGACCCTGACAGGCTTCACGGAAACCGAGGTAAACGCCGAAGTAGGCGGTCATCACCGCGAAGATGTTGAGGGTCAGGCTCAAGAGCTTGAGGGTCTGGCCAGGCATGCCCTGGGCCACCAGGGCCAGTGCGGAGATGTTCTCCTCGGAGGCTTTGACCGCCTGATCGTGACCCATCGCCAGGGTGAAGGAGACCGCGTAGAAGAACACCACCACGAACAGGATGCCGAAGGCGATGTTCATGGCGCGCATCGCCTTGAAGCGAGCCACTTCCAGCGACTTCTCCCGGGAGCGGTAGGAGATCACCATGGGGCTCAGGCTCTGGATAAAGAGGATGGAGGTGAGGGTGAAGGGGAGCATGATGATGGCATCCTTCATCCAGTCACCGGCAGCGGGCATGGCGGTGATGTTGGCCGCATCCCACTTGTCCACCATCATCAGGCCGAGCACGGCCACCACGGTGATCTTGGTCAGCACCATAAAGGTGGAGATCTTGAACAGCATGTTCTCGCCGCGCGATGCCAGTGCCACCAGACCGCAGATCAGCACCAGACCGTAGAGCGGGTTTTCGGAGAGCAGGCCGTCGGTGACGCCGAAGCTCTGCAGGAAGGAGGCGCTGTCATTGGTGATGGCGGTGGAGTAGACGAAGACCCAGATCACCAGCATCACGAAGTAGAGGGCGCCGAGCAGCATGCCCCAGTTCTTGCCGAGGTAACCGGTGATAACGCTGGGGTAATCCTTGCACTCCGGCGAGGTGGCCAGGGTGTTGATAAAGAGGCGCTGGAACATGTACATGGCCGGGTAGCCGATCACCGCAGAGAGCAGAAAGACCCACAAGCCCATCAGACCCACCTGTACCGGCAGGAAGACGATCCCTGCGCCGATGGCCATGCCGATGCTCATGATGATCCAGCCCCAGTCGGTGCTGTCGAAGCGAACCGCTTCTTTCCATTCCAGGGTGCCTATCGCGGGGCTGGTGAGAGTAGTGCTGTGCGCGTCCATTAAAACCTTCTTTTTTGTAGGGATGTGGGAAAGCGGCGCAAATATAGTTGAATGAATGCGTTGCAAACAATGCCCAAGACGATACTTTTGTTCAAATCAGGACCGTGATCACGGTTTGCATTGAGGCCGGCGATGTCTTTTTACGCCATTTTTGTATCTTTTTGTTGAATGGATAAAATAAAAAGCAAATAATGTTGAGCGAAAAGAGATTCATGATTGCAAAAAAAATTGCATAAATAGGAGTGGCTATATGAAAAGCATCATCACAGCAGCAGCGGCACCTGACGCTATCGGTCCCTACAGCCATGGCACTGCCTACGGCGATCTCATCTTCACTTCAGGTCAGCTGCCGGTCTGCAAACAGTTGGGCGGCGTGGTCGAAGGGGGCATTGCTGCCCAGACCCGCCAGTCACTGGAGAACCTGAAATCCGTGCTGGAAGCCGCAGGTGGCTCGCTGGATACCGTGCTCAAGACCACTTGCTACCTCGCCGAGATCAGCGATTTTTCCGCGTTCAACGAGGTCTATAAAGCCTATTTCCAGAAAGATTGTCCGGCGCGCAGCTGCTTTGCAGTGAAAGATCTGCCGATGGGCGTCAAGGTTGAAGTGGAAGCGATCGCCCATATCGCTCGTTAATGCTGATAAAAAGGTTCAAGTGATGAAACAAGCGTGGCAGCAGTATCTGCAGATTATTCAACAGGTTGTCAAACCAGCGCTGGGTTGTACCGAGCCAATCGCCGCCGCCTATGCCGCGGCTGTCGCCGCCCGGCAGTTGGGCTGTGAGCCCCGCGGCCTCGAGGTCGCGGTGTCGGATAATCTCTACAAAAACTCGATGGGTGTCTATGTACCGGGCACCGGCAAGATCGGTCTGGCCATCGCGGCTGCCGCCGGTGCCATCGGCGGTAACGCCGACGCCGGACTGGAGGTGCTGGCCGCCATTCAGCCCGAGCAAGTAATCACTGCCCAGGGGCTGATCGATGCCGGCAACGTGCAGGTGAGCCGCACCGCTGCCCCCGAGTTTATCTTCTGCCGCGTGACCGTTTATGGCACGGATGAAAATGGTGAAGAGCACAGCGCCGAAGTGACCCTGTGTGGCGGCCATACCCGCATCGTCGAGCAGCGTCGCGATGGCGAGGTGACCTTCACCGCAGATCAGAGCCAGAGCGGTGCCACCGGTTCCATCTGCGATGGCGTCGATATCAGCATCGCCACCATCTACGAGTTCGCCACCCAGGTGGAGTTCGAGCAGATCAAGTTCATCCTCAAGGCCTCCGAGCTCAACGGCAAGCTCTCTGCCGAGGGGATGAACAACCCCTATGGCCTGGAGATCGGCCGCACCATGCAGCAGAACATCGATGCCGGCCTCATCGGCGAGGATGTGATGAACCGCATCGTGATGATGACGGCGGCGGCCTCCGATGCCCGCATGGGGGGCGCGACCCTGCCAGCCATGAGCAACTTCGGCAGCGGCAACCAGGGCATTGCCGCCACCATTCCGGTGATGGTGATTGCCGAGCGCTTTGCGGCCAGCGAAGAGCAGCTGGCTCGCGCCCTTATCATGAGCCATCTGGGCGCCATCTATATCAAGTCCCACTATCCACCGCTGTCGGCCTTCTGTGGCAACACCGTGACCAGCGCGGCCGCCTCCATGGCCATGGTCTATCTGGCGGGCGGCAGCTTCGAGCAATCCTGCTTCGCCATCCAGAACGTGCTGAGCGACAGTGCCGGTATGGTGTGCGACGGGGCGAAAGCCTCCTGCGCCATGAAGGTGAGTACCTCCTCCGGCGCGGCGGTACGCGGCTTCCTGATGGCCCTCAACAGCCACTCGGTGTCGGGTCAGGGAATTGTGGCAGGCAATGTGGATCAGACCATCCGCAACGTCGGTCAGATGGTGAAGGAAGGCATGTCTGCCACAGACACCACCATTATTGATATCATGTCCGCCTGATGTCCCTGTCGGTTGCTGTACTGCCATCCCCCCGCGTGCAGCAACCCTTGCAAGAAGGTCCCATTGTGAAGCTGCAAGAGTTGAGCCCGAGCGATTTTGAGATCCTCAAGTCGATGGAGAACATAGTGGACGGCATCGCCGCCATGTATGGCCAGCACACCGAGGTGCTGCTCCACAGTCTGGATGTGCGCAATCCCTCGATCGTCAAGATTGCCAACGGCCATATCACCGGCCGCAGTGTCGGCGCTCCCATCACCAACCTGGCGATGATGAAGCTCAAGAGCGGGCAGGATATCTCCAGCCCCTACATGACCAAGTGCGCCACCGGCAAGACCCTGCGCTCCATCACCACCGTGATCCGCAACGGGGAGCACAGGGCCATCGGACTGCTCTGCATCAACAGCGACATGGATGCCCCGTTGCAATCCGTGCTGCGCACCATGATGCCGGAGTGCATGCATCCCCACGAGAGTCATGCCACCCCGGAGGTGTTCGCCCGCAACATCGACGAGGCGCTAAACAGCACCATCGATACCGTCAGTGCCGAGGTGCGCGGCAACGAGGCGGTGCCCCCGTCCCAAAAGACCCGGGTCATCGTCAACCAGCTGCACGACATGGGGATCTTCGAGTTAAAAGACAGTGCCCAGATCGCCGCGCGCCAGCTCGGTATCTCGGTCCACTCCATCTACCGCTATCTGCGGGAGATCAAGAAGGGCTGAGCCGGTTCACTCTGGCCAAATTGACAGCAAACGGGTCGGCACTGACCCGTTTTTTACGCCTGCGTTTACACGTCTGTTTGGGCCATCCCCCGAGCTCATCTGCTATCATCGTCCCCCTTATTTTTCTATCTATCTGAACGTGCTGGAGAAACCATGTCCCGACTCATCTACCTGCTGCGCCACGGCCAGACCCGATTCAATGCCGAGCAGCGTCTGCAGGGGCGTTGCAACTCCGATCTGACCGACAAGGGCGAGGCGCAAGCCATCGCCATGGGGCGGCGTCTTGCCGATGAGCTGGCCGATCCCGCCCGCTGGACCGTCTATGCCAGCCCGCTCGGCCGTGCTCGTCAGACTGCGCTGCTGGTGTGCGAGCAGCTGGGGTTGGCGGCGGATCGCATCGTCTGGGACGATCGCTTGATGGAGTTGGGCATGGGGGAGTGGGAGAGCTGCCAGATCCCGGCGCTGCGGCTTGCCCATCCCGAACTCGATACCGGCAAGGGGGACTGGTATCTGCAGGCTCCGGGGGCCGAGTCCTTCGAGTGCATTCAGCGCCGGGCACACCAGTGGTTGCAGGACCCAGCCATCGCCGAGCGGGCCATCGTCATCTCCCACGGCCTGCTCGGCGCCATGCTGCGCGGCGTCTATGCCGATCTCGACTATGAGGCGACCTGGGCACAGGAGTTGCCGCAAGATGCCTTCTACAAGCTGCAGGATGGTCATATCACCCGCATTGCCTGCTAGTTGCCGTGAGGTGGGCACCATGGCATGGACTATGATGGCCACCTTCGATGCCCATTTTTGCCGCAGTTCAACACATCAGAGCACCTTATCGCGGCAAGATGAGGTATCTTATGCCCCGATTTCATCCATTAAACGGATCCGAGACTCCATATGATCATCAAACCCAAGGTTCGCGGCTTTATCTGCACCACCACTCATCCGGTCGGTTGTGAAGCCAATGTTCGTCGCCAGATCGCTTATACCAAAGCCAAGGGCACCATCGATAATGGTCCCAAGAAGGTGCTGGTGATCGGTGCTTCCACCGGTTATGGCCTGGCCTCCCGGATTGCGGCTGCCTTCGGTAGCGGCGCCGCCACCCTCGGCGTCTTCTTTGAAAAAGCGGGCTCCGAGTCCAAGACCGGTACCGCTGGCTGGTACAACTCCGCCGCCTTCGACAAGGCCGCCAAAGAGGCGGGTCTCTACGCCAAGAGCGTCAATGGCGATGCCTTCTCCAACGAGTGCCGCGCCAAGGTGATCGAGCTTATCAAGCAGGATCTGGGTCAAATCGATCTGGTTGTCTACTCCCTGGCCTCTCCGGTGCGCAAGATGCCGGACACCGGCGAAGTGGTGCGCTCTGCCCTGAAACCGATCGGTGAGGTCTACACCACCACCGCGATCGACACCAACAAGGATCAGATCATCACCGCCACCGTCGAGCCGGCGAACGAGGAAGAGATCCAGAACACCATCACAGTGATGGGTGGTCAGGATTGGGAGCTGTGGATGGCCGCCCTGCGTGATGCTGGCGTGCTGGCTGACGGCGCCAAGTCCGTGGCTTACTCCTACATCGGCACCGATCTGACCTGGCCAATCTACTGGCACGGTACTCTGGGCCGCGCCAAGGAAGATCTGGACCGCGCTGCTGCCGCCATCCGTGGCGACTTGGCTGCCAAGGGCGGCACCGCTCACGTGGCCGTGCTGAAATCCGTGGTGACCCAGGCATCTTCCGCCATTCCGGTGATGCCGCTCTATATCTCCATGGCCTTCAAGATCATGAAGGAGAAGGGCATTCACGAGGGTTGCATGGAGCAGGTGGATCGCATGATGCGTACCCGTCTCTACGCGTCCGACATGGTGCTGGACGAGCAGGCCCGCATCCGCATGGATGACTGGGAACTGCGCGAAGACGTGCAGCAGACCTGCCGCGACCTGTGGCCGTCCATCACCAGCGAGAACCTCTCCGAGCTGACTGATTACACCGGCTACAAGCAGGAGTTCCTGCGCCTGTTCGGTTTCGGTCTGGACGAGGTCGATTACGATGCGGATGTGAATCCGGATGTGAAATTCGACGTGGTCGAACTCTGAGTCTGACTCAAGTGAAAACAGGGCCCTGCGGGGCCCTGTTTTTTTGGCAAAAATTCCGCTAATTAGCGGAATTTTATTATCAGCGATCACCTTTTTCCCATATCAAACCCGCTAGTCTTGCGCTGATCGGATCACAGACGGCATTGCCGAGGAACGGAAGCTATGACCACTCCAAACGAGGCGCCCAAGAAGCGCCAACTCCCCACTGTCTATACCCTGCTTTTTATCATCATCGCCCTGATGGCCGCCCTCACCTGGGTGCTGCCGGCGGGCAAATATGACTATGTCACCGCCAAGACCCAGCAGCCGGTGGCGGCAGCGGCCGTGGCTGATTACAGCGGCGACGAGCGGCTGTTGCCGGTGCCCGGCAGCTACACCGAGCTACCCGCCCACCCGCAAGGGGTGTTCGAGGTGCTCAAGGCGCCGATCCAGGGCTTTCACAAGGCGGCCGACGTGGCGCTGTTCGTGCTCATCATCGGCGGCTTTCTGGCGGTGACCATGCAAAGCGGGGCGCTCGATGCCGGGGTGGGGGCCATAGTGCGTGCCTTCGCTGGCCGTGAGCGGCTGCTAATTCCTGTGTTGATCTCCCTGTTTGCCCTCGGCGGCTCTACGTTCGGTATGGCAGAGGAAACAGTGGCCTTCTGGGCGCTGATCGTGCCGGTGATGATGGCGGCGGGCTTCGATCGCATGGTGGCGGCGGGGATCATCCTGCTCGGCTCCGGGGTCGGGGTGCTCGCCTCCACCGTCAACCCGTTTGCCACCGGTATCGCCTCCGGTTTTGCCGGCATTCCCATTGGTGAGGGGATTGGCCTGCGGGTCATTCAGTGGCTGCTGCTAGTGATCTTCGCCTCCTGGTTCGTGATGCGTTATGCCAAGCAGGTGCAGCAGGACAAGTCCCGCTCCGTGCTGGCCGATATCACCTATGACGACGAGTTCTCCCAGATGAAGAGCGGCAATCTCGCCTTCACCGGCAAGCAGAAGCTCACCATGCTGGTCTTCTTCGGCACCTTCCTGCTGATGATCTATGCGGTGGTGCCCTGGTCGGATTTGGGGATCGATCTGCTGCCCACCTTTGGCTGGTGGTTTGACGAGCTCTCCACCCTGTTCTTCAGCGCCTCCATCCTGATTGCGCTGATCAACCGGATGCCGGAATCCAACTATGTGGCGACCTTCCTCAACGGAGCGCGGGATCTGATCGGGGTGGCGCTGGTAGTGGCGGTGGCGCGCGGCATCTATGTGGTGATGGAGCAGGGCGTCATCATCGACACCATTTTGCACTGGGCCGAAGGGCTGGTGACCGGACTCTCCTCGTCGGTGTTCATCCTGATGGCCTATCTGGTACACATCATCCTGAGCTTTTTTATTCCCTCGACCTCGGGACTGGCGACCGTCTCCATGCCGCTGATGGGGCCGCTGGCGGACTTCTCCGGTATTTCGCGGGATCTGGTGATCACCGCCTATCAGTCCGCCTCCGGCTGGATCAACCTGTTCGCTCCCACCGCCGCTCATCTGGTGGCCGGTCTGGCGCTCGCCAAGATCCCCTACGATCGCTTCGTGCGCTGGGTGCTGCCCTTTATCATCGGGGTGGCCCTCATCACCATGGCGGTGCTGGTGGCCGGCGCCCTGTTGCACGGCTGATGGCACGGATAACACCACGGATAACAAAAAGGCTCCGTAAGGAGCCTTTTTTCATTGGCTTTGTTTACTGCTTGTAGCCTTTGAGGAAGCGGGCGAGGCGACCGATGGCATCCTCCAGCTCCTCTTCGCGGGGCAGGAACACCAGCCGGAAGTGATCCGGTGCCGGCCAGTTGAAGCCGGTGCCCTGTACCAGCAGCAGCTTCTCTTGCTGCAGCAGGTCGAACACCATCTTCTGGTCGTCGCGAATGTCATACACCTTGGGGTCGAGGCGCGGGAACATATAGAGCGCCCCCCTTGGTTTGACGCAGGAGACCCCGGGGATCTCGTTCAAGAGCTCCCATGCCTTGTCCCGCTGGCGGCGCAGGCGGCCGCCCGGCAGGATCAGCTCGTTGATGCTCTGATAGCCGCCAAGGGCGGTCTGGATGGCGTGCTGCATCGGCACGTTGGCACACAGCCGCATGGAGGCCAGCATCTCCAGCCCTTCAATGTAACCACGGGCACGGCCTTTGGGGCCGGTGATGACCATCCAGCCCTGACGGAAGCCGCAGGCGCGGTAGGCCTTGGATAGGCCGTTGAAGGTCACCACCATCACATCGTCGCACAGGGTGCAGACGCTGGTGTGGGAGATGTCGTCGTAGAGGATCTTGTCGTAGATCTCGTCGGCGAAAATGATGAGGTTGTGCTGGCGGGCGATCTCGATCACCTCCAGCAGGAACTCGCTGCCGTAGACGGCGCCGGTCGGGTTGTTGGGGT
Organism: Aeromonas sp. QDB23; assembly: GCF_027707745.1. NCBI lineage: Bacteria > Pseudomonadati > Pseudomonadota > Gammaproteobacteria > Aeromonadales > Aeromonadaceae > Aeromonas > Aeromonas sp. QDB23. The sequence continues at coordinate 88,758 of NZ_JAPCJA010000003.1, read as the reverse complement.
TGATCAGCACCAGGCCGCGAGTGCGCGGGGTGATGCGGGCGCGGATGTCGTCGAGATCCGGATACCAGTCAGCCCCTTCGTCGCAGCGGTAGTGCACCGCATGGCCACCGGAGAGGGTGACGGCGGCAGTCCAAAGCGGGTAGTCGGGGGAGGGCACCAGCATCTCGTCGCCGTTGTTGAGCAGCGCCTGCATGGCCATCACGATCAGCTCGCTGGCGCCATTGCCGATGTAGATGTCGTCGATATCGACCTTGCGCATCCCTTTCTGCTGGTAGTACTGCATCACCGCTTTACGGGCAGAAAACAGCCCCTTGGAGTCGCAGTAGCCCTGGCTCAGGGGCATGTTGAGGATCACATCCTTGATGATCTCTTCCGGCGCATCGAAACCAAACGGGGCGGGGTTGCCGATGTTGAGCTTGAGAATGCGGTGACCTTCGTCTTCGAGACGGCGGGCTTCTTTATGCACCGGGCCGCGGATGTCATAGCAGACATCGTCGAGCTTGTGCGACTTGTCGATAGTGAACATGGTGACTGTGATTCCTTCCCCATGGGGACGCGTTGGCGAAAAAGGCGATTTTTAGTATCAAATTTCTTTTCCCCTATTCTTCACAGAATTGAATGCTAGAACAATCCTCTTTTTAGAATAATTCCCTGATTTTTAGCCCTGAAACAGGGTTACTAGAACGTTAAATTTAGCATGATCGTTTGTGCTAACCGAGGTTCACCAGTGAAACATGGGGAACGAATTAACAAAGCTGCCTGACTGTGTTGCAATATCCGGATCCTGTGGCACGATTGGCTTGTGTAAAAAATCGTCTTCGTCCCCCTTTGCGATGAGTTGAATGGCACCAACGGTGTCATCGTTATGTGATCCGCTCATCGGTGTCTATTCCTGCGAGGTTTTCCCATGCATGCACCCGTTCCCGGCCGCTATCGCCACTTCAAGGGGGGTTACTATCAAGTGCTCGCCCTGGCCCTGCACACTGAAACCCAGGAGCAGCTGGTGATCTATCAATCCGAACAGGATGGTCAGGTCTATGCCCGCCCTGTCGCCATGTTCATGGAGTGGATTGAGCATCAGGGGCAGGTTGTCAGCCGCTTTGCACCGGTAGGGAACTGACCACCTCTCCGTTTTGATCGTTCAACAGATGAGCAGTCGAGCGAAACGGTGTCACAAGTTGTCGCATGACGCCCTTGGGCATGCGACGTGCCGCCAGCTGCCTTAATGACAAATCTCTTATCTAATCAATAAATTGTGATGGATATCACATTCAATGAACCTTGTCGGCAGGGTTCGCAATCTGGACTCACACTCCCATAATGCTGCGCTTGTTCAAGCATGGGCCCTTCTCGGGTCTGTTCGGTGTTATCTCAAATGGGAGAAATATTGTGAAACCTGTTGCTGCCGAGTTTATGGGCACTTTCTGGCTGGTATTGGGCGGGTGCGGCAGTGCCGTGCTGGCTGCAGCCTTCCCTCACGTCGGAATTGGTCTGCTGGGGGTCTCGCTGGCCTTCGGTCTGACCGTGCTGACCATGGCGTTTGCCATCGGTCATATCTCCGGTTGCCACCTCAATCCGGCCGTCACCGTCGGTCTGTGGGCGGGTGGTCGTTTTCCGGCATCCGGTGTCCTGCCTTACATCGTGGCGCAAGTGCTGGGTGGCATTGCCGCCGCTGCGGTGCTTTATGTGATTGCCAGTGGTCAGGCAGGGTTTGATCTCTCTGCCGGTTTTGCCTCCAACGGCTACGGTGAGCACTCTCCGGGTGGTTACAGCCTGACCGCCGCACTGGTGTGCGAAATGGTGATGACCGGTTTCTTCCTGTTCGTCATCATGGGTGCCACCGATAGCCGCGCGCCTGCCGGTTTTGCCCCGATCGCCATCGGTCTGTGCCTGACCCTGATCCACCTCGTCAGCATTCCGGTGACCAATACCTCGGTCAACCCGGCCCGCAGTACCGGCGTTGCGCTGTTTGTCGGTGACTGGGCGGTCAGCCAGCTGTGGCTGTTCTGGGTTGCCCCGATTGTCGGTGCCATTCTGGGTGCGCTGGCTTATCGCCTGGTGGCGACTGAGCAGAAGTAATCATTGGCGAAACAACGTGTGGTATCGACACGCCTGCGGGCGTGTTTTTTTGTTTCTGGAGGGGGGAAAGAGAGAATGGGCCGGGCCGAGCGTCACAGCCCTTTGGCCTGCAGCATCTCTTTGTAGCGCAGATGGAGCAGCTGGACGCGCTCCACATAGGCGCGGGTTTCCGCATAGGGCGGGATACCTCCATGTTTTTGTACGGCGCCAGCCCCGGCGTTGTAGGCCGCGGTCGCCAGTGCCACGTTGCCGTCATACTGTTTGAGCAGTCCCGCCAGATATTTCACCCCGCCGAAGATATTCTGCTCCGCCAGCAGGGCATTGCCGACCCCCAGTTCCCGCGCAGTGGCGGGCATCAGCTGGGTCAGGCCCATCGCCCCCTTGCGGGAGACCGCCAGCGGGTTGAAGGCGGATTCGGCATGGATCAGCGCCCGGATCAGCGCAGGCTCAACCTGATAGGTTTTGGCGGCGGCCTTGATGGTGCTGGCATAGTCATAGAGAAACAGCCCGGTTGTCTGCCAGTTGACATTGGATTTGGGATCGCAGGCGAAGCAGTCGTTGAACAGCAGCAGCTCGTAATGGCCCTGTTCTGGCGCCATGTCTGAGTAGCGTACCACCCCGTTCTGCTGCACCGATTTATAGACCTGGATCTGCTTGTTACCGCCAGCGGCGGTTGCCGCCGTTTGAGCGGTTTCGGGTTGCGGGGCGGGCGTGGCCTCATTGACCGGACGCAGGGGGGAGGGGGCTGCAGTCAGGAAGACCACCTCCGCGGGCGGGGGAGTCTGGCTCCATCCACTCAGGGGGATCAACAACATAGGGCCTGCCAGCATCCATGCTTTCAACCGTAATACTCCTTCCTGTGATGACCATGTTGAGTAAAGCATCATGACGAGGGCAGAACAAGCGGTGAGCAGGGGGCAAATGACCCGATTCGGTGACCGGGATCAAAGTATCCACCGCAATAAAGGGTTGTCATCGTGAAGCCGTGCGTTGGCAGTCAGGCCGTGGGTCATGGCCTCTTCCACCGGGTCAGCAACGTCGCCATGACGTCTGCTTTTTTGTTGACGAAAGGCATGCTATTGTGCTGGCGTCAGCTGGTCGGATTAGCTCACCGTATCTGGCACTAATAATTGATTACCAAAGGATTTGTCTGTGACAAGCAAGCTGGCGATGGAACTCACCTTCGAAGAGTACTGTGACGCCGACCTCTCCCTTATCAGGGACTATTACGAAACGACATTTTCCCACTATGTGCCGGACCTGGCCGAGCGGATCTTTGTCGTGCGTGATGCTCACTGGCTGGTGGGGGCGGTACGGTTGCGGGACGAGGAGGAGTTTTACCATCTGTGCGGCTTTCGCCTGTTGCCTCACTACCAGTCGCTGGGATTGGGATCACGGCTGTTGCAGCACGCTTGCCACGGTCTGGCGGACAAACCGGTGGTCTGTCAGGCGCTCCCGTTCGAGAAGCCCTTCTATCTCAAGGCCGGTTTTGCCGATATGCCCCTCAACCAATTGAGCGGGTCGCTCTTCTCCCTCTACGAGCGGCAGCAGCAGCAGGGTTATCAGGTGGAGCTGCTGGTACGGGATACCAGCCAGCCCCTCCTGAATTGAGTGGTTTAGCGGGGGTTGGTCAACAGGTGGATCTTGCCTGGTGACAGCTCCAGCCCCAGCAGATTTTCCTTCAGCCAGGCCTGATCCGGATCCTTGTCATTGAGTTTGTAGACCGGCTTGGTCTCGAGCCGTTTCTCCATGCTCTGCAGCAGCATGTTGAGCATCAGCCCGAACTTCTTCTCGGCCGCTTCCGGCTCCAGCTTGTACTCCACCAGCTTCATGTTATCGAGAAACAGCGCGCTCTGGGCCTTGTCATAGCGGGGCCTCGCCTCATAGGTCATCTGCAGGCGGGCGTCATATTCGGTATTGTCGGGCAGGGCGATTTTGAGCTTGCCCTTGCCATAAACCCGTGCCGTGTCGGGGCGCTGGCGACCAATCTGGACATCGCTCTGCTCAAGTTTCACATGAGCCTTTATTATGCCGGGCAGTTCCAGCTGTTTATCGACTTGCACCTGGGATTGCAGGTACTGGTTTATCTGTTGCTCATTGATGTCATATGAGCCTTGGCCTAGCATGGCCAGGCTGAGCAGCATAGATTGCAGGATCATGCGTGCGACCTGATAGAATGGATTTGCCTTACAGCATACCATTGCGGCCGGTTGGGGTCTGCCCACCGCACTGTTTGTCGATGAGAAGGAGCCCCCGTTGCTCAACGGTCTGGAACATGATCTTCAACTGCTGTTTTCCCGTTTTCTGGGTTGGCTGCTACTGCTTTTTCACACAGTTATCGTCACCGGGGTGTCATTTCGGGTGGTGATGAAACGCCGTCCCATCGGCGTGTCGCTGGCCTGGCTGGCGCTGATCTACGCCATTCCGTTTGCCGGGGTGGGCTTCTATGTGCTGTTTGGTGAGATAAAGCTGGGGCGCCGCCGCGCCGAGCGCGCCCAGGCCATGTATCGCCCTTACGCCATCTGGATCCGTCAGCTGGCTCGTCTGTTCCCGCAGCACTGCTGCGAAGTGGGCGCCAAGGCGCAACCGCTGCACGATCTGATACAGGGGCGGCTTGCCATGCCGATGCTCTCCGGCAACCGCATGACCCTGCTCAACAAGCCGGACTGGATCTTGCGCGAGATTGCGCAAGATATCCGCCGCTCGACCCTCTCCTGCTATCTGGAGTTCTACATCTGGCACCCTGGCGGCGATGCCGACGAGGTGTGCGAGGCGCTGATTGAAGTGGCGCAACGCGGCGTGGATTGTCGCTTGTTGCTCGATTCGGTGGGCAGCAAACAGTTCTTCCGCTCTCACTGGCCGAAAAAACTGCGCAAGGCGGGGGTCAAGCTGGTGGAGGTGCTGCCGGTTGGCGCCTGGCGCATTGTGTTCCAGCGTCAGGATCTGCGGATGCACCGCAAGCTGGTGGTGATCGATGACAGGGTGGGTTACACCGGCTCCATGAACATGGTGGATCCCCGTTTCTTCAAGCAAGATGCCGGGGTTGGCCAGTGGGTCGATATCATGATCCGGGTGCAGGGACCCATGGTGCCGCTGATGTGGTCGATCTTCGTCTGGGATTGGGAGATGGAGACCGGCGAGCGGCTGCTCGACAGCCTGCAACACGATCCCGAAGCCTGGCCCCAGACCAACTACCGTGCCCAGCTTATTCCGTCCGGCCCCTTCGTCGGTGGCGACTGCATCCAGCAGAGCCTGCTGCTCGCCATCTATCAGGCGCGCAGCCATCTGGTGCTGACGACCCCCTACTTTGTGCCCGACGATCCGCTGGCGGCCGCGCTCAGCTCGGCAGCCGCACGCGGCGTGCAGGTGCAGCTGGTGTTGCCGGCGCGCAACGACTCCATCATGGCCAATTACGCCTGCAATGCGTTCATGGAGGAGCTGCTGGCGGCCGGGGTGGAGATCTACCGCTACGATGCCGGTCTGCTCCATACCAAGAGCGTGCTGGTGGATGACGACTTTGCGCTGGTGGGGACGGTCAATCTGGATCGGCGCAGCCTCTGGCTCAACTTCGAGGTGACCCTGCTGGTGGACAACCCCTCGTTCGTGGCCCAGATGACCCGGTTGGTGCAAGGCTATATGGCGGAAGCCACCCCGATGACCCTGGCCAAATGGCAGGCACGCCCCTGGTACAAGAAGGCGATGGAGAACATCTTCTATCTCTTCAGTCCCTTGCTGTGAGGTTGTGGCGAATCGCAAGAATGTTGGGGCGCCATCTGATTGCACTTGCCTCGCCCCGAGTACGCCCCTAGAGTGCAGTGACAACTCTCTGGAGACACATGAATATATGAAAAAGATAGTGGCCCTCGCCGTGGGTGCGGCACTGGTAGGTGGTGGTCTGGCGGCGTGCTGGTACACGGGCAACAGCTTTGACAACATCATGGCGGAGCAGATCGCCAAGGTAGAGCAAGAGACCGGCATCGATATGCAGTGGCAGCCGGGCAGCAGTAACCTCTTCACCCGTGACGGGATCCTGAAGATCGTGGTGACGCCGGAGGAGCTGGCTACCATCGACAGTGAACTGGAGGGCAGTCAGCCCATCGAGCTGCAACTGGTGGTCAAGAGCCGGATCCTGCCGCTCTATATCAAGAGCCACCTCCTGCTCGATACCCATAATGGCACTATGGCGCCGGTCTTTACCGCACTGGGCATGGAGCAGTGGGAACTCGGTCTGGAGTCGGTCACCAGTCTCTGGACCCAGGGTAACAGCAGCCGCTTTTGGGCCAATGAGTTCAAGGTCAAACAGGGGCTGGACGAGTTCCATTTCCTGCCGCTTTCCGGCGAGTTTCACGGCAACCTGGAGGGGAATGGCCACATCACCATGGCCTGGCAAGGGATGACGGTCCACGAAGAGCAGAGCAAGATGGACTTGGTGCTGGCCGATATGAAAGGGAGCGCCGACATTGCCGAGATCAGCGGTGTGCTCCTCTCGCCCCAGAGCGAGATGACCCTCTCGGCCCTCACGGTGCAACTACCTGACAGCGTCAAGGTCGCCCTGCAGGGGATGACTACCGAGACCCAGCTGACCGGCGATGATGCCCAGACCCTCTCCAGCAGCTATCAGATGAAGATTGCCAAGCTGGATCTGGAGAACGAGACCGACACCCTGGCGGTCACCGACAGCAAGCTGGCGCTCAACCTCAACGGTCTGGATCTGGAAGGGTACCAGGGGTTGCAGGCCGCCGGTGGCAAGGGGGTTGAAGATGCCGCCATCCAGCAGGCGCTGGACAAGATGCTCAAACGTGGCGCGACCCTGGAGCTGGCCGATCTCAGCGCCAGGCTCAACGGTGAGGCGGTGACCATGAAGGGGGATGTGAAGCTGGCATCGACCTCGCTGGAGCAACTGTTCAACAGCGAAGCGGGGATGCAGGCCCTCAGCGGTGTGCTGCATGCCAACCTCAGCGACAAGCTGGGCAAGGCGGTGCCGCAACTGGCCCCCATGCTCGATCAGCTGACCCTGATGGGCTATCTGAAGGCCGACAAGCAAGCGCTGACTTCCGAGCTGAAGCTGGAGAAGGGCGCCGTGACGGTAAACGATCTGCCGCTCTGATATTTGACGCAGAAACAACAACGGCTCCCGCGGGAGCCGTTGTTGTTTCTGGCGCTTGCATACGTGCAGTGTGGGCGGATTACTTGAAGACCACCGTCTTGTTGCCGTAGACGAACACCCGCTCGTTCAGTACCAGCTCCAGCGCGCGGCTCAGCACCGATTTTTCCACATCCCGGCCTGCTTTGGCCATGTCGTCCGCACTGAAGGCGTGACCGACGTGGATCACGTCCTGTTCGACGATGGGACCTTCATCCAGATCGTCGGTCACGAAGTGGGCGGTGGCGCCGATCAGCTTGACGCCGCGATCGAACGCCTGCCGGTAAGGGCGGGCACCGATGAAGGCGGGCAGGAAGGAGTGGTGGATGTTGAGGATCTTGCGCGGATAGGCCTCGACGAAGCTCGGGGTCAGCACCCGCATGTACTTGGCCAGGATCACATAGTCAGGCTCATAGCTGTCGATGATGGCGCGTACCTGCTCTTCATGCTCGGTACGGCTCAGCTCGTCGTGGCTGACGGTGTGGAACGGAATATTGAATTTGCCGGTGAGCTCGGCCAGGGTGTCGTAGTTGCCGATCACCGCGACGATATCCATATCCAGCGCGCCCGCGTAGTTCTTCATCAGAATGTCGCCGAGGCAATGGGTCTCCTTGGTCACCAGAATGACGATGCGCTTCTTGCCCGCCTTGACCAGACGACGCTGGGCACCGGTGGGCAGGGCATCGTCCAGATCCGCCAGCAGGGTCTCATCATTGAAGCGCCCCTCCAGCTCGGTCCGCATAAAGAAGCGGCCATTCTCATGATCCACAAACTCATCGTTCTTGATGATGTTGAGCTGATGCTTGTAGCAGATGTTGGTGATCTTGGCGATGAGCCCTTTGGCATCCGGGCAATCTGTGAGCAGTATTTTCTTTTCCATCTCTGTCATTTTCCGTTTGTGGTGTTGGCGCTGCTGTCTGCGCAGGCAGCGTTGTTCAGGCTCTTTTTCGGGCTCTGTTTTTTGTTTCGGGAACTATGCCATAAACCGATCCGCGCCATAAAGAAATTCGCCAGTCACGGCCTCTCGCGCGGGCCGCAGAGCGCGATCCCGGGCGCAATGTTGAAATGCTTTTCAGCCAGCGGGGGATTTTGGCTGGTATCTGCAACCGTTTTTCTTTAGGCTGTCTGCGCTTATTCTCAGGGCGGGGTGCAATTCCCCACCGGCGGTATCCCGATTGACTCGGGGAGCCCGCGAGCGCCCGACCCGGCTGATTGCCGGGTCGGGGTCAGCAGATCCGGTGAGATGCCGGAGCCGACGGTCATAGTCCGGATGAAAGAGGATAAGACAGACCTTGCTGCGTTGGCCCTTGTGGGCTGGCCGCTGCATGCTCCTCTCTGTCTGCCTTTCCATGCCCTGATTCTGGTCCTTGTCTTGTTTAGGAGTTTTACCATGAATCAGTCTCTACTCAGTGAATTCGGTGATCCCGTTGCCCGTGTCGAAGCGGCCCTGTCTGCCTTGCGTGCCGGAGGCGGCGTGCTGGTGGCCGACGATGAAGATCGGGAGAACGAGGGCGACCTCATTTTCGCCGCCGAATCCATGACCAATGAACAGATGGCGCTGATGATCCGCGAGTGCTCCGGCATCGTCTGCCTCTGCCTGCCCGACGAGCGGGTTCGCCAGCTGGAACTGCCGATGATGGTGGAAGCCAACTCCAGCCACTACCAGACCGCTTTCACCGTGACCATCGAAGCTGCGCAGGGGGTTACGACCGGTGTTTCGGCGGCTGATCGCATCACCACCATCCGTGCTGCTATCGCCGATGGCGCCAAACCGGGCGATCTGCATCGCCCGGGTCATGTGTTCCCGCTGCGGGCGCGAACCGGTGGGGTGCTTACCCGTCGTGGTCATACCGAAGCGACCGTCGATCTGATGCAGTTGGCCGGTCTGAAACCGTTCGGGGTGTTGTGTGAATTGACCAAGGAAGATGGCTCTATGGCACGTCTGCCAGACCTGGTTGCGTTCGGTCGGCAGCACCGGATGCCGGTGCTGACCATCGAGGATCTGGTGCAATATCGTCAATTGTTGTCAGAACAGAGTGCCTGAGCCTCATACGAAATTGTAATAAGGCAAAAATTTGGTTAACCTTTGTCCGTGCCCTCACCACGCGGCACTCATTTTTTAGACGAATCTGGACAAAAACTGTTCATTCAAAAAAAAATGAGGGTTTTAATGCATTTATCTGTGGTGGGGACTATGCAAAGTATGATTTTTTTGTGCCATAATCACGCCGCTTGCTAAACGTCTGGCGAGTTCAAGGGAGCTTTAAAAATGAAAAAATTGTTGTTGGTAGGTGTTGTTGGTCTGTCCGCTCTGCTGGGCGGTTGTGCAAACACCAGCGAACTGGAAACTTCCGTTCAGAATCTGTCTAACAAAGTTGACCAACTGGCTCAAGATGTTAGCGCAGTTCGTGCTGATCAGTCCAAAATCGCTGCTGATGTTGCCGAAGCCAAGCAAGAAGCTATGCGTGCTAACCAGCGCATCGACAACATGGCTACTTCTTACAAGAAGTAATCCATGCGAAAAAAATGGCGCAGTTATGCGCCATTTTTTTTTGCCTGAAATTCACCGTCCCCACATCCCCACTGCACTTCTTCGCACTTGACCCATGAGGTCATGCCGGTCTCCCGGCACTCCCCCATCATTACCAGCCAGTTCGACGCTGATCAGTAGAGCAGACTATAGAGTTTGCGACGGTAGCTCTGCGCCGCCGGCGTGCTGCCCATGGTCGCCAGAATATCGAGATAGGTCTTTCTGGCATCGCCGAATGCCAAATCCCGCTTGAGGATCTCCAGCAGCAGTCCCAACGCCTCTTCCTGACGGCCAGCCTGGTTGTATTGCACCGCCAGCTCCTGAGTCAGGGCAAAATCATCGGGTTGTTCTGCATGGCGGGCTTCCAGCGCGCGCAGCTCCGGGCTGTCTGCTGCTTGCAGGGCGAGCGCGAGCCGTGAGCTCAGGGTATGGAAGTGACTATCCTGCGCCACCATCGGGATGGTGCCGAGGCGCTCCTGCGCTTCCTCCAGCAGATTGAGGTCGAGCGCGGCCTGAATGAGCCACAGGCTGATGTCGTGACGCTCAGGGGCCAGCTGGTGTGCCTTGGTCAGATGGGCATAGGCGATGCTGGGCTGCTCGTCAGCCAGTGCCTGTTGCCCCTTGGCCAGCAGTTCTTCCTCTTCTTTGGGGGCGAAGGCGGCGAAATACTGGCGCAGGGTGGCTTCATCCTGCGGCCCTTCGAGGATCGCCTGTTCGTCAGGGCGACCCTGATGGAACAGCACCAGCGCGGGCAGGGCGCGCAGACCGAGCTGGCTGGCCAGCGGCTGCAGCTGGGGATCGTTCATATCCACCTTGGCCAGGGTGACCTGCTCATTGGCGGGCCCAACCAGTGATTCGATCAGCGGTGTCATCCCCTGACACTCCGGCATCTGCGGAGCATGGAAATAGATGACGACCGGCTTCTTCATGGACGCATCGATAAGTTCAGCGTGAAAATTCTGGGGAGTAATGTCGACGATCATGAGTTGGACTCTTCAGAAAGGGTGTTGAGTAACATGGGGTTGAGCGACTGGCAATTCAAGCGCTCATCCAGCCGGTAAAACGTCACGGGGGTTGCCGCTGCCGCAAGACTGAGCCAGCCGCTGGCAAAGGGCCAATCCTGTACCTGATAAGAGATGTCATCGAGCCGGTTGTCGAGTTGCCACCCTTGCTCCGGGACAAAGCGCACCTTCTCGAGCCCGGCGGCTATGCCGCCGCCGTGGGCCTTCAGTACCGCCTCCTTGCGCGACCAGAGCCGGTAGAAGGCGCTCTCCTGCTCTTGAGCGGGCCGCGCGCAGAGCCACTCATATTCACTCTGTGCATAAAAGCGGCGGGCGAGGGGGAGGGGATGATGCCGCCGTTTGCCCAGTTCGATATCCACCCCAAGCGGCCCCTGCGGGCAGAGTGCCAACACCAGCCAGCTGCCACTGTGGCTCAGATTGAAATGCCAGGCATCATCATGCAGTCGTGGCTTGCCGTGGGGGCCGTTGCAAAATTGCAGGCTGGCGGCGGGTTGCTGCAGCCGCTCGGCCAATAGCTGGCGCAGCAGGGCGCGGCTCACCAGATATTCCTGACGCCGTTCAGGATGGGTCATGGTTTGCCAGATATGCTGCTCATCGGTTGACAGCCCTTCAGGCAATTGAGCGAGCAGTTCCTGGCATACCCTGGCCGGTTTTAACAAAAAAAGATCGGTTTCGATCATGATTTTTCACTTTAAAAAGGTGCTGAAGCAGGGATAAAAGCCAGTTATCTATGAGACCCAAGGCCCTTTTTGCAATTGTATATTGTTTGGGCATGATCACATTAATTATGAAAAATCGTGCATTTACTTGCAAAAATGTGAGCTCGATAGGGATTTTCACTTGCCTCGATAGAATTCTTGGATATAGTCGGGTGCTGTTGCCTTATAAATTGCCCTTTGGGGCCGTATTTTAACAAGATTTACTATTTAGCGGGGATAAAGGATTGCGCCACCTGATGCTACTGCTGGTCGCGCTCGGAATGGTGGGTTGTGCCTCGGCACCCCAACCCGAGGTCGCGAGCAAGATCGAAGTTTCCATGGTTGAACCTGTAATCGAACCGGAAGCTTCCCAGACACCCGATGTGAATGAAATCCTGACAGTATATAAAGAGTGGCGTGGCGTTCCGTACCGGATGGGTGGCAGTAGCCAGCGTGGTATCGATTGTTCCGCCTTCGCCCGTGAAGTGTTCCGCAATGCCGTCGGTGTCGAATTACCCCGTGATACCCGATCCCAAGTCCACGAAGGGACGCGCGTTTCCAAGCAGGATCTGGTCGAAGGTGATCTGGTCTTCTTCAAAATCAATCGTCGTCTCAACCACGTTGGTATCTATGTCGGCAATGGCGAATTCATCCACGCCTCGACCCGTGCCGGTGTGACGCGCTCCAAGCTGGACAGCCAATACTGGCGCAGCAAGTTCTGGCAAGCTCGCCGGATCGATATCTGAGTCAGGCTGGACAAACGGCTCGCAGTACGGACTGTTTTTCCAACCTCACTTGAACCGGGCTCGATAGCCCGGTTTTTTTATTGCCCTCGTTTAGACTTTCCCGAGTCAAATCACTATAGTGTGGGCCCGTTTTCTTCGGCAGGCTCAGCATGAAACCCCGCACCCCATCAGCCGGTGGCCCCAAGTCGGGCGACCGCAAATCCGGACTTCACTCCCGTAATCGCCATCAGGCGGGTTACGACTTTGAGGCGCTCTGCCTGCGAACTCCCGAGTTGGCTGCCCACGTCTTTATCAATGACTACGGCACCCGCACCATCGATTTTGCCAATCCTGATGCCGTGAAGACCCTCAACCGCGCCCTGCTGGCCCATCACTACGGGATTGCCCACTGGGACTTGCCCGCCGGTTACCTCTGCCCGCCCATCCCGGGACGGGTGGACTACCTGCACTGGGCGGCCGACCTGTTGGCCGAGAGCGCAGGCCTGCTCCCTACCGGCAAGGGGGTGAGGGTGCTGGATATCGGGGTGGGGGCAAACTGCATCTATCCGCTGCTCGGCTGCCGCGAATATGGCTGGCGTTTTGTCGGATCGGATATCGATCCGGTCTCGGTCAAGGCGGCGACCCTGCTGGCCAGGAGCAACGGGCTCGGCAATCAGATTGAATGCCGCCTGCAGGGCAACCCCAACCATGTGTTTCGCGGCATCATAGGGCCGAAGGAGCGCTTTGCCCTGACGCTGTGCAATCCGCCGTTCCATGCGTCGCTGGAAGAGGCGAGCAAGGGGACGGAGCGCAAGCTGCGCAATCTGGGCAAGGAGGTGACAGGGGCGCCCGTGCTCAACTTCGGCGGTCAGAAGGCTGAGCTGTGGTGCGAAGGGGGCGAGGCAGCGTTTCTGGCCAATATGATCGCCCAGAGCAAGGAGTTTGCCAGCCAGTGCCTCTGGTTCAGCTCGTTGGTGTCGAAAAAAGAGAACCTGCCGGGAGCGAAAAAGGCGCTGAGCCGGGTGGGAGCCCGTCAGGTGCGGGTGATCGACATGGCGCAGGGCAACAAGGTGAGCCGGATCCTCGCCTGGTCCTTCCTGGATGAAGAGGGATTGCGCAGCGGCTGGTCGAGCGCGCGCTGAACCCCTATCACAAGGCCCGACAAGGGCCTTTTGTCATGATGACCCCGGTGAATTTCCCCCTGCTGGTCGCATATCCGGCAATCGTTTTTATCATTGGCAGAACGTGCTGGTTTGCATGGTGTAAGTAGTGACTTCCGCCTTGGTACAGGTGTACGCCGAGATTTTTTTGCACTTACAGCTGAAACTTTAATAAAATAGGACTGGTTAGACCTCTTTACAGGCATTGAATCAAATAGGGATCGGTAGATGAAAGTTGTCGATTTTCTGAAGCGCAAGCGCGAAATTCTGGCGCAGCACCCCTTTGAGCTCAAGGATTGGCTCTCTCCGGCGATCCGCGACTACTGGCGTGAGTTTCAGCAAAAGGCACATCTTCATCCTTTGCTGGGACGTGTGCTGGACTTGCAAGCCGAGTCTCAGGACGAACAGCAACAGGATGCAGCAACCGTGGCACAGGTGGCCAACGGTCGCCCCGTCGTGGCTCAGGAGCCCGCTGTGGAGCTGGGGGCCGAGGCTGCCGAGCTCTATGCCACCCTGCAGGCCCGCATCGGTGAAGAGACCCACGTGGGCGAATGGCTCCATGTCAGCCAGCAGATGATCGATCAATTTGCGGCGGTGACCGGGGATCATCAGTGGATCCACACCAATCCGGAGCGTGCGGCCGCCGAGTCGCCCTTCAAGACCACCATCGCTCACGGCTTCCTGACCCTGGCGCTGCTGCCGCAGTTGACCGGCTCGGTCGATGAAGCCACCCCCGAGTTCCCGACCGCCCGCATGGTGGTGAACTTCGGGCTGGATCAGGTGCGTTTCCCGTACCCCATCAAGGTGGACAGCAACATCCGCGCCCGCACCAAGCTGGCCCGGGTCACCCCCATCAAGGGCGGGCTGGAGTTGCTCAAAGAGATCAAGGTGGAGATCGAAGGGATCCGTCGCCCGGGTTGCGTCATCGAGTCGGTGACCCGCATCTACTTCTGAGCCGCCTCATCGGCATAAATGGTGAAACGGGCCCGCTGTCGTGTGCAACGAACAGCGGGCCCGTTTTTTTGCCTGTTTGTTGCAAGGGCTGAGGCGTCAGCCATCGCGCGCCGACCCCAGCTTGATATGACTCACAAAACGGTGCGCCGTGCAGTTAGCCAGCTCTCATTTTGGCGAGTTGGCCGCGTGAGGCGATAGCATGTTATGCCACTATTGGCTTCTTACTCCCGATCCTGGAGACAATAGTGCCCATCAATAACAAGATTATTCTGCCACTGCTGCTGAGCATCACCATCCTGCTGATCCCGACCCACTGGATCCCGCTGGAGGGGATCACCGTCATCGAGCAGCGGGTCGTGGCCATTTTCGTGCTGGCCGCCCTCTGCTGGATCCTGGAGCCCATCCCTATCTTCGCCACCTCGGTGCTGATCATCGTGCTGGAGCTGCTGCTGCTCTCCGACAAGGGGCTTTGGTTCATGACTGCCGACAAGGCAGAGCCGGGCTTTGGTGAGCTGCTCAAGTCCACCGAGGTGATGGCGACCTTTGCCTCGCCGGTTATCATGCTGTTTCTCGGCGGTTTTTTCCTCGCCATTGCGGCGACCAAATACCATCTGGACGTCAATCTGGCGCGGGTGTTGCTGCGCCCGTTTGGTCAGGATCCCCGGATCGTCATGCTGGGGCTGATGTTGATCACCGCCACCTTCTCCATGTTCATGAGCAATACCGCCACCACAGCCATGATGCTGGCCATCCTTACCCCGGTGCTGGCGGCGTTTCCCGACAAGGACCCGGCCAAAATCGGCTTTGTGCTGGCCATTCCGCTGGCGGCCAACCTCGGCGGGATCGGCACTCCCATCGGCACTCCGCCCAACGCAGTGGCCCTCAAATACCTGACCGGCGAGCATGCCATCTCGTTCGGCCAGTGGATGGGGTTTGCGGTGCCCTTCGTGGTGCTGCTGTTGCTGCTCGGCTGGTTTCTGCTGGGGCGCTTCTTCCCGAGCACCCTCAAGCGGATGGATCTCAAGATTGAGGGGCGCTTTATGCAGACCCCTCGCGCCTGGGTGGTCTACCTCACCTTTATCACCACCATAGTGCTCTGGCTACTGGGGGATCTGCATGGCATGAGCTCCTACGTGGTCGCCATGATCCCGGTAGCGGTGTTCCTGACCACCGGCATCATCACCAAGGACGATCTGCACAAGATCTCCCTCGATGTGCTCTGGCTGGTGTCGGGCGGTATCGCGCTGGGGCTGGCGCTGGAGGACTCCGGGTTGGCCGAGCGGCTCATCACCCATATTCCGTTCCACGAGTACTCCACGCTGGCGGTACTGGTCGGGGCCTGTCTGCTGGCGGTGGTGATGGCCAACTTTATGTCCAACACCGCGACCGCCAACCTGTTGCTGCCATTGGTGGCAGCGCTGGCGGTCAGCATGCCGGAGCTGGCCGAGTGGGGCGGCAGCCACACCCTGATCCTGGCGGTCACCATTTCGGTCTCGCTCGGGATGTCGCTGCCCATCAGTACCCCGCCCAATGCGCTGGCCCACGCCACCGGTCTGGTGGAGAGCCACCAGATGGTGCGCATCGGCGTCATCATGGGATTGGTCGGTACCCTGCTGGCGATGGTGTGGATCTACCAGATTGCAGCCTGGGGATTGATCTGAGTGTGATGTCGATGAGTTGTGAGTTTGCATCACTCGCATCGCTATTACGGCAATAGAAAGAGGAGCCAAATTGGCTCCTCTTGTTGATCTGCTTGCGACTCAAAAGCTTGCCCCCAGACTAAGCAAGTGGCGCCATTCGCGATCAGATATTTCGACATCCACCCCGGGATAGTGCAGGGCGCCATTTTGCCACTCCATCTCGCTCGACCAGGATAGACGCAGATGATCGTTAAAGTAGTAGCGCAGGCCGATGCTGCCGTTGATGTCCTGATCCAGTGTGAGGTAAGGGGACGGTTGCGACAGGTACTTCAGATAGGTGCCTTTACTGAACAACTCAAATCGCTGTTGCCAGAATGACAGTGGTTGGCGGTAATCCCAGCTCAGGCTACCGATGGGGTAGCTGATGATCCTGGAATCGAAAAAGACCAGTCCTGGCCAGCTGTCACTGCGAAAGTAGGCGCGCTGAATGCCGCCCTGTGAAATCAGTTCCAGCCGTTTGTGCTTGTCATTCCAGAAGCGATAACCCGGCCCCGAGCCAACGTTCAGCTTGAGGTAGTTGTCAGCCAGCATGTCATACTCCGCTTCGAGCGAGTTGCGTAGAAACCAGTGCTGGTTAAAGAAGTAGTCAAGGGTCGGGTTCAGCTTGTAGTCATGGCTATCGGTGACGCTGTCGGATGTTTCGTAGGTATATTCCCCGGAGAGGCTGTAACGCCAATCCAGATTGGCCAGTTCGGTCACTCCCTTGAAGTTGACGTTGTTGGTGCGTTTATCCTTGTGCTTGAGCTTGACGTTGAGATCGCCGCTGCCGCTCCAGAGCCAGGCGTTGCGCTCATTCTGCTCATCCTTGAACAGGGTGATCCCCCCTTTGGCGGTTGCCTTGGGTTTATCCTGCTTCTCCAGACGCCAGCGTTTGATGGCATCCCGCTTGACGGTCACGGCGCCGGTATAGGGCAGGGCGATGCGCACCGACTTATCGCCGATCTCTTCGATGGTGCCGGTCAGGCGATCGCCGTTGTTCATCCAGAGAATGTCTTTTGCCCACAGGGGGTGGCAGACCACCATGAGTATGAGAGGCAGGTATTTCATGACGTAAGGCAACTCCGGTATGGTGCAGGTGCTGATGAGTTAACTGCTGATGGGGCGGGGTAGGCCATTTTTGCTCTCCAGCGCCGCCGTCACCTCATCCTGCATCACGTCAGGTGCACTGATAAAGCTCTCTATGGCCGGAGATAGCACCAGCGGGGCGCCATTTTCAAGCTCCTCTTCGGTGCGGGAGAGCGGGGAGTGTACCTCCAGCCAGCGGCGACCATCCGGTTCGATGGCGACCTTGACCGGTTGGTTGATGACCCGCACCGGCGTGCCAATCGGCACAATCTTGAACAGGGCCTCGATATCGTCCGGCCGCAGCCGGATGCAGCCTGCACTTACCCGCAGGCCAACGCCAAAATCCTTGTTGGTGCCGTGGATCAGGTAGTCGCGTTTGCCATAACCAAGGCGCATGGCGAACTTGCCGAGGGGGTTGTCCGGGCCGGGAGGCACCACGGCGGGCAGGGTGATCCCTTTTTGCTCCAGCCAGGATTTGCGCACCATGGGGCCGGGCACCCAGGTCGGGTCCGGATTCTTCTCGATGACGGTGGTGGTCATCTCCGGCGTTTCGCGGCCGATGTCACCAATCCCGATAGGCAGCACAATCACCTCGTTCTTGCCTTTGGGGAAGTAGTAGAGACGCAGCTCCGGCAGATTGATGACGATCCCCTCGCGCGGCACATCGGGCAGCAGCATCTGGGTAGGCAGCGTCAAGCGGGTGCCCGGCTTGGGTAAATAGGGGTCTACACCGGGATTTGCCTCAAGCAGCGCCAAAAAACCAATCTGGGTATGTTTGCCAACCAGCTCCAGATGCTCATCCTGCTGGATGATGTAATCCTCCAGCTCGCCAATGAGGCGGCTTTCAGCCGGCGGCAGCGGGTAGCGCTTGGCTTGTGCGGGCGCGGTACAGAGCAGGGCCGCAGCCAGCAGCAGTGAAAGTGTGGGCGTTAAGGAGAGGGGCATGAGTTTCGGCAATCGCATAAGGAGATCCATCAGTTCAATCGGGGCGGCGCATCATCAAACAGTGCCGCCAGGATGGCGCGATTGTTCCTCAATCAGCCCATGATTACCAGCTTGCCGCGTACCCGCAACGGTGTGGGGATACATAGGAAACCGGCCAAAATCGGCCTCTCCACTATGTTTGACCGCCAAGCGGGAAAACGGCGCAACATGGTGGTGTGCGAGTATCACGATAGGGAGCATGGCCCGGTATGTGATCGGGCCCTGCGTCGGGTGGATGCTTGACGACTTGCGACTTGCGACTTGCGACTTGCGACTTGACGACTTGACGACTGGACGAATGGGGTCGATGCAAGGCCTCTATGTGAGGCAAGGCCCCCTGAATGCGGTCAGCGATGATCACCGTTTAATGAGAACGCACGACCGGCGTATGGGAAGTGCGAATTTGTCTGTTCCAAGCCTCCTGTCACAGTGAGCAGCCAATGCCGCATTGTGAGCCTGCTCCCAGATATCTGATTCAGCCATTTGATATATAACAAATTTTTATTGCATCCTCGGCCCTGCTTGGGTAAAACTCTCTCCCCACGGAGAGATGCCGGAGTGGCCGAACGGGATTGACTCGAAATCAATTGTGGCAGCAATGCCACCCAGGGTTCGAATCCCTGTCTCTCCGCCACATGCCAAGCCCAACCTGTTGCACAGGTTGGGCTTTTTCTTTATGCACCTTCTTCTTGATGTAACCACGGTATGGATGCCATGACCTGTTTACCGTGTCGTGGCAGGAGATAGGTGGCCACCTGACGCGAAGTGACATGTTCACCTGATACCTGGAGCGGGTATCCATTATTGCGGCCTGTTCCGGGTGAGCAGGGTGGTTGAGGATGGCTTATTTGGCGCTTAAAGCATGGTTTTTTGCCGTCAAAAATTGAAACCGTTTTCAGAAATCCTTTTCAACTGTGATCCGCTTCAAAGCTTTTTCGGGCGCCAACCTCTAGCATTGGCTCCACGAATTAGGGGCTTGCGCTCCCGATTTTCCCGCTGTGGGAGGTAACCGGATGATCCGGCTATTTCCTTCGTTACTTTCGACGGTCATCATGGATGGCCGTTTTTTTTTGAGTTATTTCACGGTAAAGGGTCGAGCCGCTGGCGCTTTACCGTTAAAATTCCGCTTTTGCACTTGCCCGTGAGTCTTGATGTCTGCGTCCACCCTCTCTTCGGATAGTTATGCCCTGCTCGCCACCCTGCAATTGCAGCGCGTCGCCAGTACCCGTTTGCTGCAAGATCAACTGGCGATGGGCCATGCCCTGATCGATAAACTGACCCGACTGCAGGATGCGGGGCTGGTCAGATTGCGCGGGGAGCAGCAGTGGAGCCTGACCGCCGAGGGGACGCTGGCGCTGATCCTGGGGGTACGTGCCGGTCTCTGCCCGGAGCCGGACTGGAGCCGGGTGCCCTCATTGACCGGGCAGGATCTCACTCATGCGGTGGTGCGCGAGCTCTGTCGCGGCAAGGCGGGGGAGGTGCCGACCTATTTCTCGGCCAGCGATCTGCTGACCCTGCTCGATACTCCGGATGCTCACCAGTTGCTGGCGGGCTCCAGCCCCGCCTGGCAGCAACTGCTGCTGGAGCACTTCTCGCTGCAACTGCTGCTCGATGCCCCCTATGAAGAGCGCTGGCCGCTGGCCAATGCGCTGGTGCGCTGCGCCCCCGAGGTGCAGGCCCGGGCCAAAGCGTTCGAGGCGGAGTGGCGCTGGCTCTGCGGGGATGGCGAGAGCACGTCGCCAATCGGCGAGGGTAATGACACAGTGCCCGGCTGGCCATCCCTGCAGGCGCTGGCCCAGCAGAGCCAGAGCGGCCCGCTCGGCGAGCGACTGCTCACCGCGCTGGGTCAGTGGCAGGCAGCCGATGAGGGTGAGGCGGGCCAGTGGCCCCGTTCGTTCAGCGCCCTGCTCTGGCTTGGCTGGTTGCAGCAGGCTGATCCCGTCATTGCCAGCGAACAGCGCAAGAAGTGGCAGCGCAGCCTGACCGGCCAGTTCCCTCTGCTTGCCGATCTGCTCAGCCAGTGGGCGGGCGATCGCCATGGTCAGGCGGTTGGCCTGTTCGATACTCTGCAATTGCCGGTGGAGGAGCTCCACTGGGGCTACCTCTGGCTTGACCTCTGTGCGCTGGCCCGTCACGGTGCCCAGAGCCCGCAGGTGGCCATGCTGCACAAGTGGGATCTCTCCCATCTGCTCGATGCCGAGCCTCATCATCGCCTGATGGCGTTTTGTCAGGATCTGCTGCGCCTCTTGTTGGGAGAGGCGGCCAAAGGGGCGCCCCTTTGCCAGCTGCGCAGCAGTGAGGAGAGTGCCCCGGAGAGCAGTGACGAGCAGGATGAGGAAGGGGACGAGGATAAAACCGCGGCCTCTGCCAGCTGGCTCAACTGGCTGCAGGGGCTGGGACGCTCCAGTGGCGTACGTAAGCCACAGGAGCGGTTGGTGTGGCTGCTCCATGCCGAGGGCCCCGAGCTGGAGTGCAAGATCCAGAAGCTGAGCACCAAGGGGGAGTGGACCGCTGGTCGCCGGGTCGATCCGGCCCTGCTCTCCACCCAGTATGCCGCCATGCTCGATGAGCATGACTGGGCACTGGTCCGCACCCTGCCACGGGTGATGGGGCGGTTGCCGCGGGATGTCTGGGCACCGCTGGCCGATCACCCCCGCTTGTTCAACGCCAAGGGGCAAAAGCTGCAACTGGCCATCAGCGCCCCCCTGCTGCAGGTGGTCGCCACCGAACAGGGGATGAGCGCGCAGCTCTGCCCCGATGCGGCCGCCCGCGGGGCCCATATCATGCCGCTGGCACAGGATCTGTGGCAGCTGATCCTCACCCCGCAGCCGCTGCTCGACCGTTTGCCTGCGCTCGAATCCATCCCGCTGCTGCCTGCCGAGGGGCTGGCCGAGCTGCAACGCACGCTCGATGCCATTCCCGAACTGCCTTGGCACAGTCAGGTTGCGGGGCTTAGCGGCAACGCCGAACTGGCTCCCTGGCCGGGCATTCCTTCGGTGCAACTGGATTGGCAGGATGGTCAGCTGTCGGTCAAGCTGGTGACCCGCTTCGACGATTTGCCACCCCAGCCCCTTGGCAAGGGGGAGCCCATCGTGCGGCAGGGGATCAAGGCGTACCACTACTGGCAACGGGATCTCGCCGCCGAGAAGCTGCAGGCCCAACTGTTGCGCAATCAACTGCCCATAGGCCTGCCCGGCAGCGAGTGGCTGCTGCAGGGGGAACAGGCGCTGGCGCTGGTCAATGCCCTGCCCGAGCTGGTGGATGCCGGCGTGGTCATTCACTGGCATCAGGACAGCGCTCGCCTCAAGAGCCTCGATGAAGCAGCCCTGAGCCTGCGCATCGAGCGGCGGCAGGACTGGTTCCAGGTCGAAGGGGCGCTGGCGCTTGATGAGCACCAGATCCTCGACCTGCGCCTTATTCTACGCCAGATGACCCCGGGCCAGCGCACCGTTCAGCTCGACGAGAAGACCAGCCTGATGCTGAGCGACAAGCTGGTGGAGCGGCTCACCATGCTGGGGGCCATGCTCGATGAAGAGCAGCGCATCAACAACAAGCTGGCCTATCCGCTCACTCGCCTGCTCTCGGTCATCACCACCGAAGGGGATGCGGCTTGGCAATCCCTGCAGCAGGAGTGGCAGCAGGAGGTCGAGTGCCCGGATGAGTTGCTCACCGGCCTGCGGGACTATCAGAAAGAGGGGGTGCGCTGGCTGGCGACCTTGGCCCATCACGGTTTTGGCGCCTGTCTGGCCGATGACATGGGTCTGGGCAAGACTCTGCAGGCGCTCATTGTGTTGCGCATGCGCCAACACCTTGGCCCGGCGCTGGTGGTGGTGCCCAAGTCAGTGGTCACCAACTGGCAGGAGGAGGTGGCCCGTTTCGCCCCCGAGCTGGATGTGGTGGTGTTCGAGAACCCGGCCGAGCGGGAGGGGATCATTCGCGAGGCCAAGGCCGGTCAGGTGATCCTCATCAACTACGGTATGTTGGGCAGTCTGGCGGAGGCGCTCAAGTCCCGCCGCTGGTCCAGCATGGTGCTTGATGAGGCGCAGCAGATCAAAAACGCTGGCACCCAGCGCGCCAAGCTGCTGTTCCAGCTGGAAGGGGATTTTCGCCTCGCCCTCTCCGGCACCCCCATCGAGAACCATCTGGGGGAGCTGTGGAGCCTGTTTACCTTTATCAACCCGGGGCTGCTCGGCAGCCTTGGCGAGTTCAAGCGCCGCTTTGGCAAGGCAGTCAAGGATCCCCAGCACATGGCACTGCTGCGGGCGGTGATCAGCCCCTTCATCCTGCGCCGCCTCAAGCAGCAGGTGCTGACCGAGCTGCCGGACAAGACCGAGATCATCCACCACATCAGCCTCTCCCCCGAAGAGCGTCAGCTCTACGAGGCGACTCGGCGTGAGGTGGTGCAGCAGGTGCAAAGCGCCGATGGTCGCGCCCTGATGCATGTGCTGAGCGGCCTGACCCGGCTGCGCCGTCTCTGCTGCTCGCCGGAGCTGGTGATGCCCGAGTGGTCACAAACCAGCAGCAAGCTGGACGAGGCGATGGCGCTGCTGGAAGAGGCGATCGACGGCGGTCATCGGGTGCTGGTGTTCAGCCAGTTCGTCGATCTGCTGAGCCTGCTGCGCGCCCGCATCGAGCTGAAATCCTGGGATTACTGCTATCTGGATGGCGGCTGCTCCGCCAAGTCCCGTCAGGACTCCATCCTGCGTTTTCGTCATGAAGCGGTGCCGCTGTTTCTCATCAGCCTCAAGGCGGGGGGCACCGGTCTCAACCTGACCCAGGCCGATACCGTGCTGCACCTCGATCCCTGGTGGAACCCGGCAGTGGAAGATCAGGCGAGCGATCGGGCCCACCGGATGGGGCAGACCCAGCCGGTGACCGTATACCGGCTGGTGTGCGAGCAGACGGTGGAGGAGAAGATTGTCGCCCTGCACGACGAGAAGCGGGCGCTGGCCGATGGCCTGCTGAGCGGCCAGTCCGAGGTGCGTGGGCTGGATGTGGAGAGCCTGCGGGCCCTGCTGATGGGCTGATTGGCGACACCGCCTTCCATGCCGACTACCAATACAGAAATGGGGAGAACATCCAGAGATGTTCTCCCCATTTTCATTTGGGATGCAGATGCGGGATTAGTCGTTTATCGCGGCAAGGCGGCCCGGTTATCCCTGAGCCAGCTATCCCTGATCCAGTCACCCCTGATAGAGATAGAGGTGCAGCCGCTCGATGATGGGCTCGCCGCCAATCTTGCGATCCCGCCGCGCCTGCCGGCTCTTGGGGGGATAGTTGCCCAGATGGGTAACCGCGGGCGGGGTATCGGAGCAGAGCAATAGAGGCAGGCTCGCCTTGATCTGCTGCTTGCGCGGGGTGCGCTCCAGCCAGAGCAGGTTGATCATCGGGTGGGTCTTGACCGGGCGGCGGATCCGCAGCTCGGCATCGGCCGGCAGACGGCGAATGTCGTACACCTCCTGATCCACCATCTTGCTCCACTCCTCGTTGTTGGAGAGGGCCGGTATGTAGCGGCGGCTGCGCTCCAGCATCTCCAGCACCTGTTCGCGACTGAGGCGATTGATGGTCTGCTTGTCGGCCCAGGTAAAGCCGAGGGATTGCAGCTCCCCCGCCAACAGGGTCAGTTTGCGGTAGACCTGCAAGGTGATCACCCCGGGCAGGGCGGTATGTACCAGCTCGAACTTCTCGTCCCGCCCGCCCGCCTGCTGCACCAGTGCCTTGAAATCGAGCTTGTGCTGGTTGATTTGGTCGATCAGCGGTTGCAGCAAGGGGGCGGCGGCGGCAGGAAAGCGCAACCAGCCGGGCAGCCGGTGAGTCGCCTTGGTGGAGCAGCCGGGGCGGGCGCTGTGGTCCCGATAGGCGGCGAGGGTGGCCGCCAGCGCGGCTTCACCGTTGAGATAGCCCACCTCAATCTGCGCGATCGGGTCGTGCTCCTCTCCCTGTGGCACCGGGGGGAGGGGATAGACATGGGCCTCCTGCAGCTCGAGCTGGCCAAGCAGATCGGCCAGCTGGTTGAGAGAGGCTTCAATGGCGGCCATTTTTTGGCGCAGGGCGGCGGTCGGGGTAAAGGTATCCATCGATGATCCTGTGGTTTCATCCGCCGTTGACGGCATAAGCTATGGCGTCAGGGCAGGGGAGTAAACTACTGTATAAATAACCATACCAGTCTGCCGGTTGCGCGCCAAGGGGCGCGTTTATGGGTCGTCATTGAGGATGCTGCGCGGGAAGAAACGTAAGTTTGTTTTATGTTTCATCGTGTTAATTGCAGATCGCCAAGAGATCATTGAATTAACAATCGAATGTAATGACGGGGTTGCCAGCCATGGCGCGTCCATTGGTGAGTGCATAGGCAATGCGGTAAATTGCATATGTAAGATGGTGCCATGCAGCACAATATGCTGCGGGCAGTGGATGGTCGAACGGTGATTTAATTATTCGTTATAAATCAAAGTATTAAAATTGTATCAGTCAGTTTTTTACTATTAGTTTTACTAATGTAACGTATCAAAATTCGTCAATTGAGTCGGCTCAGCTCCCTGACTAAGCTTTGCGCATCAAATAAAGCCCAGTGCGTAAACAAATATTCAGAGGAGCCACATCATGGCCAACATGACTTATACCGAAACCGGTTACCAGCATTCCAGCCAATTGAATCTGGCTGCTCGCGTTAAAATGACCGTTCTGACCTGGCTGGAGCGCAGCCGCAGCCGTCGCCAGCTCTCCGAGCTGCCCGAGTACCTGCTCAAAGACATCGGCCTGAACGAAGCTGACCGTTATCAAGAGACCACCAAGCCGTTCTGGCGTGGTTGATCAGCCGGGCATGGATGCCTCGTTTTTCTGCTGATCTGTTTGCTGCTCTGCCCCTGTGGCGCCCGGCTATCAGGCGGGCAATAGTCTGTTTTATCTCCCCCCGTTTTTCCCCTGTTGTGCGTTGATCCTCTTGCCTCTCTTCTTTATTTCACATTGCTATAGCGCCTCGCTGTCGTCGCTCGATTGTTATCACAATTGTGTTGTTAATGTTTGAATTTGTTTAAAAAACGATTTTAAGCCGCGATGCCTTGCGTATAATCCGGCCATAGTGTTCCAGAGCAAGAGGGTGAGACGGATGATTCCCCAGCACGATTTTTTGGCCCTGACTCGCAGCAACGAGTGGCAGCTTGAGCCCTTTGAATTTGCCCTGCCCGATGGTGCGCGGGTCAGCGTCTGGGATACGGGCGTGCTCTGCCTGGAGCCTGCCAGAGGCGCGGGCACTCAGCCCGGGGGATACAAGGATATCGTCCTCTCCTGCGGCATTCATGGCAACGAGACCGCACCCATCGAGATCTGCAACCAGCTGCTGAGCCGTCTGCTCGCTGGCGAGCTGAGTGCCCGCCATCGGGTGCTGTTCCTGTTTGGCAATCCGGCGGCGATGAATCTGGGGCTGCGGGAGGTAGAAGAGAACATGAACCGGCTCTTCTCCGGTGCCCACAGCAAGGGGGAGGGGCTGTGTAATCGGGAGCGGATCCGCGCCATGCGCCTCGAGCAGTATGTAAGCCGCTTCTTTGCCGATCCGGCCCGACCCCGCTACCACTACGACCTGCACACCGCCATTCGCGGCTCGCGCCACGAGAAGTTTGCCGTCTACCCCTTCCCCCACGAGCGGCCCCACTGCCGCGAGCAGGTGCAGTTCCTCGGCGCCTGCGGGGTGCGCACCATTCTGCTCTCCGCCAGCCCGACCACCACCTTCAGCTACTACAGCTCACGCCAGCATGGGGCCCACGCCTTCACGGTGGAGCTTGGCAAGGTACGGCCATTTGGCGAGAACGACATGACCCGCTTTATCGAGACCCGGCAGGCACTGCAGGAGCTGGTCACTCAGGATGAGGTGGCGCTGGAGCCGTGGCGGGCGGATGATTTCACCCTGTTTGCCATCGATCGGGCGATCACCAAAAAATCGGAGCAGTTTCGCTTCCTGTTTGCCAGCGATGTGGACAACTTTACCGAATTCCCGCAAGGGTTCGTGCTGGCTGAGGATGGCGAACTGCGCTACACGGTCGAGCAGCCGCGTGAGGCGGTGGTCTTCCCCAATGCCAACGTGGCGATTGGCCAGCGCACCGTGTTGCTGGTGGTGCCGACAAGGCTCTGGAAATAGCGCTGGAGCGCTTTGCCCGCAGAGCGGCGAGGCGTTGGCAGGCGGCGCCAAGCCATTGTTTGATTGGGTGGCTCGGATACAGCGGTTAGCCGCAGGAATAAAAAAACGGGGCCAGTCAGATGACTGGCCCCGTTTCGTATCGGGTTCAAGCGGTGAGGCTTAGCTGTTGTTCTTCACAAACAGGGTCAGCTCCTGACCGGGCTTGAGGTAATCCCCTTTATCCAGCTGGTTCCAGCGCATCACATCGTTGATGGCCACCTGGAAGCGAGCTGCGATGGAGGAGATGGAGTCGCCACGGCGAACCTGATACACCATCGACTTGTCGTTCTTCTTCCCTTGCTTGGGATAGACCACCAGCTTCATACCAGGCTTGAGCGCCGACTTGGCATTCAGACCGTTCCACTTGGCCAGCTCGGCATGGGAGACGCCGTGCGCCTGGCTGATGCTCCACAGGTTGTCACCCGAGCGCACCTTGTAACTGACCTTGGCCTTCTGGCTGCCACGGCTGGCCAGCTGCTGCGGCTTGCTGGCGGTACTTGCCTTGCTGCTGACCTGACCATGGGTCGGGATCACCAGCTGCTGACCGCGACGCAGGCTGTTGCTGCGCAGATTGTTGGCCAGCTTCAGCTCGCTCACGCTGACGCCGTGATTCTGGGCGATGCGCGACAGGGTATCGCCACTGGTGACCTGATAGGAGCGAGTACGAATACGTTCGCGCTTGGGCAGATCGGTCAGTGCCAGCTCCAGAGTATCGGCATACTCGATCGGTACCAGCAGGCGGTAAGGGCCACGGGGTGACATCACACCACGGCTCAGGGCCGGATTGACCTCCTTGAGCTCTGATGTGCGCAGTCCCGCCAGTTGGGCGGCCACGTTCAGATCGAGCTGGCTGCCGGTCTCTACCACCCGCAGCTTGGGCTCGTTGGCGAGCACTGGCAGCGTGACGTTGTACTTGTCCGCATTGCTGATCATGTCCGCCATGGCGAGGATCTTCGGTACATACATCCGGGTTTCGCGGGGCAGATCGAGCGACCAGTAGTCAGTCGGTTTGCCGGCACGCTGGTTACGCTGGATGGCGTTGCGCACCCGACCTTCACCGGCATTGTAGGCGGCCAGCGTTTGCAGCCAGTCGCCGTCAAAGAAGCGGTTCAGATACTCCAGATAGTCGAGCGCCGCATTGGTGGAGGCCAGCACATCGCGCCGCCCGTCATACCAGTTGTCGTGGCGCAGACCGAAGTTCTTGCCTGTGGCGGGGACAAACTGCCAGAGTCCAACCGCATTGCTGCGGGATCGGGCATGAGGGTCAAACATGCTCTCGATCATCGGGACAGTAATAAGCTCCATTGGCAGCTCACGCCGTTCTATCTCCTCTACCATCAGATAGAGGTAGGGTTCAGCCCGGCTGGCAATGGTCGCCAGATGCTTATCATTACGCAACAGCCACTCTCGTTGTTGGCGGATGCGGGCATTATCCGGGGTTTCCAGCTGCATATCATCGCTGATGCGCACCCACAGATTGTCCGTATCTTCCATTTCGTCCAGCTGTTCATCGCCAAACAGGAAATGGGAAGAGTGTTTTTTATGCGCTTTTTTCTTGACCTGGGGGGACTTGATCGGCTCGATTGCCGTTAGCGCCCGGTCATCCTGATGGCTCAGGTTTTGGCAGCCGCTGAGCAACAGCGCTGCCAATAAGGCCGTTCGTACCTTCATCTCGTTCCGGTCATTTTTAGGAAAAACAGCCCGCATCATAAGGGGCAATGGCCCCCTGATCAAGGTTTGTTCAAAAAACGTCCTTCCACTGGCGCAGGATGGTGAAGGTATCTACCGGATTTTCCACGCATTTTAGCCCGTGATTTTCAGCAGAAAATTTCACTGAATCCTGCTCGCAGCGCAGAAAAATGTTGAAAGTGCGTTCATCCCCCAACCGGGTTGGCAGGCTTGGCAGCCCTTGTTGCCGCAGTTTGCTGATCAGCCCGATCTGGCGGCGGATCGCCGGGTTGTCCGGCTCGACCGCATAGGCAAAGCGCAGGTTGGAGAGGGTGTACTCGTGGGCACAATAAATGAGGGTCTCATCGGGCAGGGCGGCGAGTCGTTGCAGTGAGTGGTACATCTGCTCCGGCGTCCCTTCAAAAAGGCGGCCACAACCGGCCGAGAAGAGGGTATCGCCACAAAACAGCATGCCGTTGCCATGGTAGGCGATGTGGCCGCGGGTGTGACCGGGCACATGGATCACCTCGAGGGCGAGGCCGTGCCAGTTGATCTGATCGCCATCTTCCAGCCACTGACCGTGGTGATCCGGCATCGGGTCAAGTTTGGGGCCATATAGCCGGGCATGGGGAAAGTGGCTGAGCAGGTCGGTGACGCCCCCCACATGGTCGTGATGGTGATGGGTCAGCAGGATGGCGTCGAGCACCAGCCCCAATGCCTCGAGCCGCTCCAGCACGGGGGCGGCATCGCCCGGATCGACCACCAGACAGTGATTTTCGTGGCGGATCAACCAGATGTAGTTGTCATTAAAGGCTGGAACTGTGATCACTGGATACATGAGTCTGCTTCTCTTTAGGGAGGGTATCTTATATAACAGGATGGCGTTCGAAACCCCGAGTTGAGCCCTATTATGCAGGTGGCACGTACCGAACAACAAATCGAGATCCCGACCAGCTGGTCTGCATTGCCTATGGGGGACTGGGTGGCGGCCGAGATCCAGGAGCGGCTCGACAACTGGTGCCCCAATCTGTTTGGCTATCATCTGCTGAAAATTGGCGCCCTGAGCGCCGAACTCTCCTGCAAACGCTCCTCCATCCGTCACCAGATCGGGGTTGCCCCCGGTGGACGGTTGCTCGACATGTATGGCGATCCCCTCGATCTGCCGGTACGGACCGGCAGCGTCGATGCCTGCCTGCTGGCCCACTGCCTCGATTTCTCTGCCGATCCCCATCAGGTGCTGCGCGAGGCCGAGAGGGTACTGACCGACGATGGCTGGCTGATCATCAGCGGCTACAACCCCTTGAGCCTGGTCGGGATCGGTCATTGTGTGCCGTTCTTGCGGCGCAGGATGCCCTGGTCGGCCCGGATGTTTACCCCGGGGAGGGTGACGGACTGGCTGCATCTGCTGGGATGCGAAGTGATGTTCGACGAGCGTTTTGGCTACTCGTTTATGGGGAAACAGAGTTGGCACAGCTGGTGGCAGGAAAGCATCGGGCGGGATTACTGCAGAGTGTTTGCGTCGGTGTATGTGATTGCGGCCCGTAAACGGCGCTTTCCACTGATCCCGGTGCGGCGGCGCTGGCAACTGCCCAAATCCCTCGCCACACCGGGAATGGCCCGTCAGGGCTGGTAGCCGGTATCCTCGGCCAGATCCTTGCCGCAGGCGGCATCTCTGGCCAGTTCGTCGCACCGTTCGTTCTCCGGATGGCCGGAGTGACCCTTGACCCAGAGCCACTCAATCTGATGGCGAGCCACTTCCGCATCCAGCTCCTTCCAGAGATCGACGTTCTTGACCGGCTGACGGTTGGCGGTCATCCACCCTTTCTTCTTCCAACCGATGATCCACTGGGTGATCCCCTGACGGACATACTGGCTGTCGGTAGTGAGGCGCACCTTGCACGGTTCGTTGAGGGTGCGCAGGCCCATGATGGCGGCCATCAGCTCCATCCGGTTATTGGTGGTCAACTTGAATCCGGCGGAAATCTCTTTGCGGTGGGTGCCGTAGACCATCACGGCTCCGTAACCACCCGGGCCCGGATTGCCGAGGCAGGAGCCGTCGGTATAGACATCAATCTGTTTTAACATGAGCAATCAATCTGTTTTAGCATGAGGCTTGGGGTAAACTAGCGAGTAAGTAAAGCCGAAGTTTGACATAGATTGGATCATGAACACACCCCAACTGAATCGCCAGATCATTCTGGATACTGAAACCACAGGTATGAATACGGCAGGCGGCCCTGTCTATCTGGGTCACCGCATTATCGAAATCGGCTGTGTGGAGGTGATCAACCGCAAGCTGACCGGTAACCACTATCACGTCTATATCAAGCCTGATCGTCTGGTCGACCCGGAAGCGATCCAGGTGCACGGTATCACCGACGAGTTCCTGCGCGACAAGCCATCGTTCAGCCAGATCGCCGACGAGTTCATCGAATTCATCCGCGGTGCCGAACTGATCGCCCACAACGCGCCGTTTGACGTGAGCTTCATGGACTACGAGTTCAGCAAGCTCGGTCTCGGCTTCAAGACCGCCGATATCTGCTCCATCACCGATACCCTGGCGATGGCGCGGGATCTCTTCCCCGGCAAGCGCAACAACCTTGATGTGCTCTGCGATCGTTACGGCATAGACAACTCCCACCGGACACTGCACGGGGCCTTGCTCGATGCGGAGATCCTGGCCGATGTCTACCTGCTGATGACCGGTGGCCAGACCAAACTCAATCTGGCCAGTGAAAGCAACGAAAACGAAAGCAATCAGGACACCAGCATTCGCCGGCTGGAGAGCAATCGGCCCGCCCTCAAGGTAGTGCGCGCCAGCGCCGAGGTAGAGGCCCTGCACGAGGCGAGGCTGGATCTGGTGCAGAAGAAGGGAGGAAGTTGTCTGTGGCGGCAATGAGCAAGTGGTGTGCCGGTCTGCTGTTGTTGCTCTCGCTGGGTGCGTCGGCGACCGAGGTGTTTGCTCCCTCCGATATCCCGCTGCTGGATAACCGCTTTCGCATCGATTACGGGGTGAAGGAGATCACCTTCATCGTCAAGCGCAAGCCGGGCACCCCGTCGGTGATCCTGGTTCGCCCCGATGGCAGCAAGCTCTACGTGGGCAAGGTCAAACCCGCCGAGGTGGGTTGGCTGGCACTGCCGGAGCACGATCTCATTACCCTGCGCAATCCCATGCCGGGTCCCTGGCAGGCAATTGGCGAGGTGGACCCCGACAACCGGGTGCGTATTCTCTCCGATATCCGGCTCGATATCGCCGCCCTGCCGATGCAGCTCTATCAGGGGGAGGTGGTCAAGCTCAAGGCGTGGTTGCTGATCAATGGCCAGCCGCCGAAAGATAAATACTATCTCTCTGACCTTGGCATGACCGTCAAGCTGCAATCCTTTAGCGATGCCAGCCAGCAAAAGGTCGTACTGGATCAGGTGCTCGGCCACTACCGTGATGACGGCAAGGGTCTCGACGAAGTGCCGGGTGACGGTATCATGACCGCGGAAGTGACACTGCAGGATATTCCCGGTGGCAAGTACCGCGCCATGTTCAGCACCGGCAATCAGGTGTTTGTTCGCGCCCGTTATCAGGATGTACTGCTCTACCCCTATCCGTTCAGTTATAACCTGGCGCCGCCTTCGGAAGAGCTGGGTGCCAAGTTGTCGCTGCTGATCGACCGTGATGAGCTGGATCCTGCCTCAGTGGTGATCAAGGGGAGTGTGACCAGCAATGTGGGCGGCCTCTACGAGTTCAGCGAGACCGCCAGTGAGCCCAAGCTTGATATCGATCTCTCCATCATCAAGGAGGTCGGTCAGCATGTGGTGAAAGCAACCCTCTATGGCACCACTCGCCTCGGCCGCGAGCTGAAAATCGAGTTGCCGGTCAAAACCTTCAATATCTTCCCGCCGCCTCCCCCTCCCGTAGAGGTGGTATCGGCTGCCGCACCGGCATCCAGTGCCGAGTCAACTCATGAGGCTCCGGCACAGGAGATGGGCTGGCTGATCTGGGTATTGGCGGGTGGTGGCGTGCTGCTGGTGATGCTGGGTGGAGTCGGGTTTGTGGTGATGCAAAAACGACGAGCCTTCAAACGCGCATTGGCGGCGGCACAGGCCGAAAGTCAGCAGTCCGGGCAGCCGGCAGCCAAGCTGGATCTCAACCTGCCGGAGCAGTAACCCTCGTTTTGCAGTGCGTGATGCCAGATAGAAAAAACCGCCCTGATAAGCAGGGCGGTTTTTTTGAGTTCATAAACAGAACAAACCGGGTATCAGTGTTCGCCGATGTAGACATCCTTGTTCTGCTCGCGGATCTCGAGGAACTTGTCCAGATTAGCCAGCATCAGCTCGACCAGTTGGGGGTCGAAGTGCTGACCCTTCTCCTCCTCAATCAGCGCCAGCACCTTGTCCAGTGGCCACGCCTTCTTGTAACAGCGATCCGAGCCGAGGGCATCGAACACGTCAGCCAGTGCCACGATCCGTCCCTCCAGCGGAATATCCATTCCCTTCAGGCCACGAGGATAGCCACTGCCATTCCACTTCTCATGGTGATTGCCGGCGATGGTGGCACCAATCTGGAACAGCGCCAGATCGCTGCCGGAGAGCATATCTTGCCCAAGCTGGGCGTGGGTTTTCATGATCTCCCACTCTTCCGGGGTCAGCTTGCCCGGCTTGTGCAGGATGGCATCGGGAATACCGACCTTGCCAATGTCGTGCAGTGGTGAGGCTCTTTTGATCAGCTCGCTCTGCTCTTCACTCATCCCCAGCAGCAGGCAGAACTGCTCGGTATAGAGCGCGACCCATTTGACGTGCAGCCCCGACTCTTTCGAGCGGGTTTCGACCAGTTCGCCGATGCGGTAGATGATCTCCCGCTGATTGTCGGCAATCACCTCGTTCAGCCGGATATTTTCCAGCGCCACTATGATGTTTTCGGTAAACAGGGTCAGCAGACTGGTATCGATCTGACTGAGTTGACGAGTGGTCTCGATATGGAACAGCAGATGGTGGCGCTGGTTCTGGCAGTAGAGCACCATCTGATTGGTGCCGTACACATTGCTGCGCTTGCCCATGGCCTGGCGCAAGATCTCCGGCGCTTCCGTGAGTAGCATGGCGGGATGGCCGGGGAGCAGAGGCTCCAATACTTGATCTCTCACCTCATAGGCGTATTGCTTTACGTCGTAGATCTGGGTCTCCCCCAGGTGGAGCAAAGCGCTCAGCTGCTCCTGGGCCCCTTCGACAAACTGGCGCAGGGCCCGCTTCTCAAAGATCCCCTTGGAGGCTTCGATGACTTTTTCCAGCCCCTGGCGGTTGCTCTCCAGGGTGCGGATATCCCGATAGGAGCGCAGGCTGGCCCGCAGCAGGGTACGCAGCTTCTGGGAGGTGAGCTCGGTTTTATCCTTGTAGTCGTTGATGTCGTAGTTGGTGACCACGTCATCTTCCGGCGCCTGGCCGGGTTGGCCGGTACGCAGCACGATGCGCACCATCTTGTTTTGCAGCTCTTCACGGACATATTTGACGACATCGAGGCCCGTGTGGTCGACCTCCATCACCACGTCCAGCAGCAGCAGCGCGACATCAGGGGTGATGGCCAGCAGCTTCTTTGCCTCTGCAGCGGAATAGGCATGCAGAAAGTCAATGGGGCGATTGTCAAACTCGAATTTGTTCAAGGTGATTTTGGTGATGCGATGCACTTCGGGCTCATCGTCAACAATCATCACCTTCCAGCCCGCTTGTTGCGTGTCGGGAAGGGCGAGATCATCATCATCAATAATCAGGATTTGGTCATCCATCATACAATCCTGTTTGGCATCCTGTGCTTACATTAACTGCTTCACTAAGGATAGGAAACTTATTGAGAAATAAAATTTGATCTCGAAAAACAATGGTCGAATAAGCAAATGGAACCTCCACTTCCGGTGACCGTTGGCGAGGGCTTTCTTCGCACAATCATGAGGCTGGATTGCATGCACGTTACTCGTGCTTTCGATTGCCGCACCACATTGTGGGGCTCCTGTACACCCTCCCGTGGGGCCGACGAGAAGGAATCCTATTTGATAGTAATTCCTATTTGCGTGTAGCATGGGCGACACACTCAACGAGGAGCCCCATCGTGCCCCCATCTCTGCCTCCCAATCGTCCCCGTCTGCTGACCGTCAAGGCCGTTACCCGGATCACCCCCCATTTGCGCCGCATCACCTTTGCTGGCAGCGAGCTGGCTGACTATCCCTTTACCTGTGGCGGGGCCCATATCAAGGTGATGCTGGCCCAGCCACATCAGGTAGAGCCGGTGCTGCCCACCATGACCCCAAGCGGCCCGCGCTGGAGTGACCCGGCGGACAAGCCGGTGATCCGCACCTACACCATCCGCGCGTTTCGCCGTGATGAGCAGGAAATTGACATCGACTTCGTGCTGCACGGTGACGGCGGGCCCGCCAGTGCCTTTGCCACCCATGCCAAGCCGGGAGATAAGGTGATCCTCTCCGGGCCGGGTGGCCCCAACCCCATGCTGCAACCGGCCGAGCATTACTGCCTGGTGGGGGATCTCACTGCCTTGCCCGCCATCATGGCGATGTGCGAGGTGATGCCTGCCGAGGCCAGAGGGGAAATTGCGATTCTGGTGCCGGATCAGGCCGATGCTCAGCCGTTGACGCTGCCGGTCGGGGTGCGCTGTCACTGGTTTGTCGGCGAGCCCGAATCCAGCGGCCTGCTGGAGCATGTGATTGCTCTGCCGCTGGTGCGCGATGGCGGCTTCTTCTGGCTGGGTGGTGAAGAGGCGCTGGTGTTGCCGCTGCGCCGCTATTTT
Source organism: Aeromonas sp. QDB23 (assembly GCF_027707745.1). NCBI lineage: Bacteria > Pseudomonadati > Pseudomonadota > Gammaproteobacteria > Aeromonadales > Aeromonadaceae > Aeromonas > Aeromonas sp. QDB23. Next base: position 54,079 of record NZ_JAPCJA010000003.1, on the reverse strand, counting down.
AGGTCAGTGCTCGAGGTGGCTCGCCAGTCGCTCTACGCCGTGCCGTACTGGCGGCGGGGCAAGAGTGAAGAAGCCTATCACCAGGCTCGTCACGATGTGATGGATAATTAAGCGGATGCGAAAGAATACCTGATTCACTCTTGCAAATAAAAATGATTTGCATTTAGTATTGCGCCGTCCCGATGTCAGTCGGCACGGCGTTTTTGTTATTGATGGCTGCGCGTGGCATAGCACAACGCAGGCCCTGCCGTAATGCACTGATGTTCGGGGCGATGGGGCATGGACGACAGTTCATGCCAATGAACTCCATCACTTTGCACCGGGTCTGGCGAGGTCAGACAGGGATGTCGGTGGTGTTGGCCTTGGTTGTTTTATGTGGAGTGTTGATGATGCGTACATCATCCCGACGATTTGCAGTGCATCCTCTGGTGTTGTCCCTTTTTGCCCTGCCAGCTCTGGCTCAGGGGACTGCGCCTGCCGCCGCTCATGAAACCATGATCGTGACGGCGACCAAAACCCGGCACAGCGAGCTGACCGCCCCGGCCAGTGTCTCTGTGGTGACCCAGGCTGAGCTCGACAAGCTCAATGTCAATGATCTGACCGGTGCCCTGAAACAGCTGCCGGGGGTTAATATCAGCCCCTCCACCAGCTACGGCCGCAGCGAGATCAAGTTGCGCGGTCTGGAGGGGGATTACACCCTGTTGCTGGTCAATGGCCGGCGTATCAGCTCCCGCGACGCCCTTACCTCCGGTTATGGCAATGATTTCGATCTCTCCGCCATCCCCATGGCGGCCATCGAGCGTATCGAAGTGATCCGCGGCCCCATCTCCTCCCTCTACGGTGCCGATGCGCTGGGTGGGGTGGTCAACGTCATCTTGCGCCAACCCGGGGAGAAGACCGAAGCAGCGGCCACCTATACCTTCAGCGACCCCACCGACGGTCACGGCGGGGATATCAACAAGGCGAGCGCCTATGTGGGCGGGGCGCTGATCGACAACAAATTGCTGGCCAACCTGGTGGTGGAAGGGAACCACCGTGACGCCTGGCAGAGCGAGCAGAGTATCAATCCCAAGGCCGATGCCATCGAGCAGCGTGAAAAGCTGGGGATCCTCTCCAACGTCAAATGGCTGATCGATGATCGTCAGGATCTGGATGTGGGGATGAACTACGCCAAAGACGATCGGGAGGCCCACTGGAACAACTACGGCCAGACGCCGCGCAATATCCAGCAGATGGAACGGTTGGGACTCAATGCCACCCACGTCGGCCGTTGGGATCAGTTCGACAGTCGGGTCGGCTATGCCTTCGAGCAGGTTGACCTGTTTGATGACTCCGAACTGATGACCGCGCTGAGCAAGACCAGCGGCGATGTAAGCCAGACCAACCACACCTTCGATGGCCAGCTGAGCGGCAATCTGGGCAGCCACCTGCTGACCAGTGGTGCCGAGTACCGCATCACCGAACTCAAGCACAACGTCAACCTCAAGGGGGGCGATGTCAGCGTCAACCAGAGCGCGCTCTATCTGCAGGATGAGTTTGGCTTTGGCGATCTGGCGTTGACCCTGAGTGGCCGGGTCGATCACCACGAGACCTATGGCACTGAGTTCAGCCCTCGTGGTTATGCCCTCTACAGCCTGACTGACAACTGGGTGGTCAAGGGCGGCATTGGCAAGGCGTTCAAGGCGCCGACCATTGCCCAGTCCAACCCGGACTATGCGGTAGCCGCCTGTCGTGGTCGCTGCGCCGTAGTGGGCAACACGGATCTGAAACCGGAAACCGCCGTCAGCTACGAGCTGGGCACCGCCTACGATGGTTCGTTCTGGGGTGCCGGGGTTACTGCCTTCCACAACGATATCAAGGACAAGATCCAGAGCGAGGCATGGACCTCCACCTGGCGTCCGGCTGTGATGACCTATCAGAACGTCAGCAAGGCCCGCATCAAGGGGGTGGAGCTGAGCGGCTGGTTTGATCTCACCGATACCCTGACCCTCTCCAGCAACGTCACCCTGATCGACGGGGAGGACAAGACCAGCGGCAAGGATCTCTATCGGACGCCGGAGCATACCGCCAACGCCAAGCTGGAGTGGCAGGTCATCGAGAGCCTGAGTACCCAGCTCGGCTGGAACTACACCGGCAGCCAGATCCTCCCGGTTCCGCGCATGAGCGGCACCACCTATGAGACCACCGCCGGATTCCACACCCTGGATGTCGGGGCAGTCTGGAACGCCACCCGGGCACTGGATCTGAAGTTCGGACTCAACAACCTGACCAATACCAAGCGTGACTGGGTTGCTACCGAGGCCGATCAGATCCTCGACGGGCGCACTGTCTATGCAGGTGTGGCCTACAAGCTGTAATGGCTGAGCGGGAGCCCGCACTGGCGGGCTTCCATTGTTGCCACCGCATCACCTCGGGTGATGGCTTTTATTTCACCCACATGGAATTGCAATCATAAGGAGTTAAAGGGTGTTTAGAGACCAGACCTCGCTGTTCTGGCTGGGATTGTTCCTCCTGTTCATACTGCTTTCTCTTTCGCTCGCCACCGGTGCGGGCGTCTATGGTGCCCGCGAGGTACTCGGCTACCTGATGGGCGATGCCCGCTGGGCTGGCGACGAGAAGCTCGCCATGGTGCTCAATACCTTGCGGATCCCGCGCACCCTCTGTGCCATGGTGGTCGGCGCCTCTTTATCTCTGGCTGCCTCCTTGTTGCAGAGTGCGACCCGCAACCCGCTGGCGGAGCCCGGTCTGCTCGGGGTCAACGCCGGGGCTGTCTTTGCGCTGGTGGTGGGGCTCACCTGGTTCGGGGTGGAGTCCGCCTACGGCTATCTGCTCTGGGCTGGACTCGGCGCGTTGCTCGGCAACGTGATTGTGCTGGGGCTCGGCATGATGATTGGCCGCTCCAACCCCCTCAAGCTCATTCTGGTCGGGGTGGCGCTCTCCGCCACCTTCGGCGGTCTCTCCAGTTTTCTGCTGCTCTCCAACAAGATGGTGCTGGAGCAGTACCGCTTCTGGAACCTCGGCTCCCTGTCGGCGGCCAATCTTGATGCCATCATTGCCGTGCTGCCCTTCGTGCTGGCGGCGTTTGTCATCACCCTGCTGCTCTGTCGCCAGCTGACCCTGATGCAGATGGGGGACAGCCAGGCCCAGGCGCTCGGGATCCGCCCCAACCGGGTGCGGATCGGCGTGCTGCTGGCTGCTACCCTGTTTACCGCCAGTGCCATCGCCATCGCCGGCCCCATCAGTTTTGTCGGCTTTCTGGCCGCCTACTGTGGCCGACTGGTGGAGCCGGTGAAACTGTCGGTGCAGGTCTGTTTCTCCGCCCTGTTCGGCATGCTGTTTCTGCTGTTGGCCGACATTCTGGCGCGCTGGCTGATCCAGCCGTTCGAGTTGCCCAATGGCGTCATTCTGGCCCTGATCGGCGCACCAGTGCTGATCGCCATCGTTCATCGCGGGGGCTTTCGTACCCTGCTGACCGTCAAGTGAGGGGCTGATGCGTACACCTACCGATATGATCTGTCTGCGGGCAGGCAACCGCTCCTTGCTGCTCCATCTGCCAAGCTGGCGCTGGCTGGCACTGCTGGCCGTGGCGCTGGTGGCGCTTGCTCTGCTGGCCCTGAGCGTTGGCGGCGGCAAGCTCGGCTTTGCCGGGGTGGTTAACACCCTGCTGGGGGAGGGGACCCGGCTTGAGCAGCTCACCCTGTTCAAGATCCGGCTGCCGCGCATCCTTGGGGTGGTGGTAGCGGGGGCCGCCATGGGGCTCTCCGGCTGTCTGGTGCAGACTCTGGTGCGCAACCGGCTGGCCACACCCGACATGGTGGGGGTCAACAACGGCGCCTCTCTGGCCATCATCATCTTTTCCCTCTATCTGACCGTGGGCAGCTGGCCCTGGTGGGCGGCACCTATCGGCGCCATCTTCGCGGCGCTGGTGCTCTATGCCCTCTGCCGCAAACCGGGTGAGCAGGGCTATCTGTTCGTGGTGATCGGCATCGGCCTCTCCGAGCTGTTCGAGGCGCTCGGCCAGTTCGTGATGTCCACCCAGGCCTTGTTGCACTTGAGCTCCCTCTATCTGTGGAATATGGGCAGTTTTATCGCCGTGGGTTACAGCACCATCACCCCCATCGCCATCCTGTTGCTGCTGCTCTGCCCCTGGATTGTCTATCTCTCCCGCTCGCTGGCGGTGCTGCGCTTTGGCCCCGAGATGGCCAGAGGGCTTGGCGTCAACGGCGATCGGGTGCAACTGGGCATTCTGGCGCAGGCCATTCTGGTGGCGGCACTCGGCACCGCCATCGGCGGCCCCGTGGTCTTTATTGCCATGGCGGCCCCCATTCTTGCCTCCTGGCTGGTGAAAGACCGGGTAGTGCCGCTCTGGCTGGCGGCGCTTAGCGGCGCCCTGCTGCTGCTTGCCAGCGATACCCTGGTCCGGGTGCTGGCCAGCCCCCACGAGGTGGCGACCGGCATCATGACCCGCATTCTCGGCGGCCTGTTGCTGCTGTTTCTTCTCGTTAACGATCGCCAGAGGGCTGACTGATGACGCTCACCGTAAATCGCCTCCACTTCGCCTATCAGCAGACCCCCATCCTGCGGGACATCTCCTTCAGCGTGCCGAGGGGCAAGCTGGTGGGGATCGTCGGCCCCAATGGCTGCGGCAAATCGACCCTGCTCAAGCTGCTCTCCGGCCAGATGAAAGCCCAACGCGGCGAGATCCTGCTCAAGGGCAAGTCGCTCGCCAGCTACCCCATGAAGGGGTTGGCGCGGGAGCTTGCCTATTTACCCCAGCGGCCGACCCTGCCTGCCGGCATTCTGGTGGAGCAGCTGGTGCAGTATGGTCGCCACCCTCATCAGGGCTGGTTCAATCAGTGGGGCGAGGAGGATGCCCGCATGGTGCGCAGCGCCTGCGAGCGGATGCAGCTTGGAAGCATCTGGCAGCAGAGCGCTGCGTCGCTCTCCGGTGGGCAGGCACAGCGGGCCTGGCTTGCGATGATCCTGGCGCAGGACAGCGACATGGTGCTGCTCGACGAGCCCACCAGTGCCCTCGATATTGGCCATCAGACCGAGGTGATGGAGGCGATCCACCGCATCACTGCCGAGGGTAAAACCGTGCTGCTGGTGATCCACGATCTGGCGATGGCGGCCCGCTACTGTGACGAGCTGATCGCCATCGGCGAGGGGGCCATTGCCGCCATGGGCCCGGCCCGTGAGGTGGTGACCAAGTCCCTGATCGACCGGCTCTACCAGACCAGTGTCGACATTCTGCATGCCCCCGGTGACGGGGCGCCCATTATCGTGCCCCGTCGTCACGAACATGGCCGCGCCCTGCGTTCGGCGAGTTGAGTTATATGGGCCTGCTCTGGTGGGCCCACCGAGTGTATCCACGCGGCCGATTATCCGGGCCGTGCAACGAGAAGGAGTGAGATGATGAAGCGTTTTGCCGCCCTGGCAGCAGCCATCCTGATGCTGGCCGCGCCGCTGGTTCAGGCGCAGGAGATGCGTGAAGTGACCGATGCGTTTGGCCAGCAGGTGCAGGTGCCAGCCCAGCCAAAGCGGGTGGTGGTACTGAGCGAGCTGGAACTCGACAGCACCCTGACTCTGGGGCTGACCCCCATCGGCGCCGTCAATGGCCGTGGTCAACCCACCTTGCCCCGCTATTTGCTGAACAAGGCGGGCATGGGTATCCAGGTGATCGGCGATCTCGACAGCCCCAATCTGGAGTCGCTGATTGCGCTGGAGCCCGACCTTATCCTGACCGGCCAGACCCGTCCCGAGCTGCTGACCTTGCTGGGGGAGATCGCGCCGACCGTGGTGACCAGCAAGTGGGGTGAGCCATGGCAGGATAGCTTCCGCCGCACCGCCCACACCCTTAACCGCGACCAGCAAGGGGATACTTTCTTGCTGCAGTATGCCGAGCGGTTGACTCAGGCTCGCAGCAAGCTGGCCAAGCATCAGGGGGAGAGCATCAGCATAGTGCGCTGGAACCCCAAGGGGCCGAGCTTTATGTATCAGGGCACCTTTGCCAGCAGCGTAGTGGAGTCGATGGGGCTGGTACGCCCAAGCAAGCAGCAGGGTACTGGCGCACCCCACTCACCGGCGCTGAGTCTGGAGTCTCTCAACCTGCTGGATGCTGACTGGCTGGTGGTGGGTACCCTGAGCGCCAGCGGCGATGCGGTGGATGCCATGCGTCAGGCGGAGCAGACCCCGGCGTTCCAGCAGCTGCCGGTGATCAAGGCCAAGCGTTTTGGCGCCGTGGACGGGTCACTCTGGACCTCCAGCGGCGGCCCGCAGGCGGCCCTCAAGGTGATCGAGGATGTGGAGCAGTTGCTGGCAACCCGCAGCTGAGTGCCACTGCACACTAGCGGTTAACCAATAGAAGAGGGAGGCTGAGGCCTCCCTCTTTGCTTATCCGTTCGGCCCGGAGCGAGCGGGGCATTTACTGAGGTTGGATTTGGGTGATGGTGAGCTTGCCACCCGGGTTCTCGGCGTGAAAGCGCACCGCATCCCCTACCTTCAGATCCTTGAGCAGGGCCGGATCAGCCACCCGAAACACCATGGTCATAGGGGGCATCTTGAGGTTATCGATCGCCTCGTGTTTGATGCCGACCTTGCCGTTGGCCGCGTCGATACGGGTGATGACCCCCTTGGTCATCATCATGTCGCCCATCTCGCTCATGCCCTCCATTTGCCCCATTTGGCTCATGTCGTGGCCCTGATGGTTCATCATCTCGGCAGCCTGCAGGCTGGTGTGGGTAGCGAGGCCCATCAGCAGGGTCAGTGTCAGCGTCTTGTAGTTCATCCTGGTTTCCTTGTCTGGTTTATGGGGTTGCTGTTTGTCTGGTTGAAAATGTTCTGTTCATCAGTGTGATGACTCCTGCTGATCCGCGGTGGTCAGCTGTTGCAGGGAACGACTGCGCCACAGGTAGTAGGCGGCGGGCAGCACCAAGAGGGTCAGTACCAGCGCGCTCACCATGCCGCCGATCATCGGCGCGGCGATGCGCTGCATCACCTCGGAGCCGGTGCCGTGGCTCCACATGATGGGCAACAGGCCGGCAATGATGGTCACCACCGTCATCATCTTGGGGCGCAGGCGCAGGGCGGCGCCGTGGACCACAGCACGGTGCAGACCGGCTTGATCCGGTTTGCCGCTGGCGACGAGGTCATCCCAGGCGTGGTTGAGGTAGACCAGCATCAAGACGCCGGTCTCCACCGCGACGCCAGCCAGGGCGATAAAGCCCACACCGACTGCCACCGAGAGATTGAAGTCGAGCAGCCAGAGGGTCCAGATCCCCCCCACCACAGCCAGCGGCAAGGTGGTGAGAATGAGCAGTACCTCCTGAACGCGGCGAAACGCCAGATAGAGCAGCAGCACGATAATGGCGACGGTGAGTGGCACCACGTAGGCGAGGCGCGCCTTGGCCCGCTCCATGTACTCGTATTGGCCAGACCAGGTGAGGGCGTAGCCCGCCGGCAGCACCAGCTGCTTGCCCACCTCGGCTTTGGCCTCATCGACGAAGGAGCCGATATCGCGGCCGCGAATGTCGACGTAGACCCAGCCGTTGAGGCGAGCATTCTCGCTGCGCAGCATCGGTGCCTCGTCGCTTATGTAGACCTGGGCCACGTCTGCCAGGGCGATGCGCGCGCCGCTCGGGGTGACTACCGGCAGCAGCTCGAGGCTCGCCACCGAGTCGCGATAGCTCTGGGGGTAGCGCAGGTTGATGGGGTAGCGCTCGCGCCCCTCTATGGTCTGGCCCACCTCCATGCCACCCACCGCAGTGGCGAGCACCGCCTGCACGTCGGCGATGTTGAGGCCGTAGCGGGCTGCTTTGAGCCGGTCGATATCCACCTTCACATAGCGGCCACCCGCCACCCGCTCGGCGTAGACCGATGAGGCGCCCTCCACCTTGCCAACGATCTGCTCAAGCTGTTGGCCGAGCTGCTGGATCACCTTGAGATCCGGCCCCGCTATCTTGATGCCGACCGGGGTCTTGATGCCGGTGGCCAGCATGTCGATGCGGGTCTTGATGGGGGGCACCCAGGCGTTGGTGAGGCCGGGGAAGCGGATGAGGGAGTCGAGCTCCTCTTTGAGCTTCTCTGGGGTCATGCCGGGGCGCCACTGATCGCGGGGTTTGAGCTGGATGCTGGTCTCCATCATCACCAAGTCCGCAGGGTCTGTGGCGGTCTCGGCGCGCCCCGCCTTGCCGAACACGTTCTGCACCTCGGGCACGGTACGAATGAGCTTGTCAGTCTGCTGCAAAATCTCCCGCGCCTTGCCCACCGAGATATTGGCCGCGGTAGTGGGCATATACATGATGTCCCCCTCATCGAGCGGCGGAATAAACTCGGAGCCGAGGTACTTGAGCGGCCAGAAGCCCGCCACCGTCACCACGGCGGCGACAGCCAGAGTGGTTTTCGGACGGGCCAGCACGGCTTTGAGCAGCGGCACATAGCCTTGACTCAGCCAGCGGTTCAGCGGATTGGCCTGCTCCGCCAGCACTTTGCCACGGATAAAGTAACCCATGATCACCGGCACCAGCGTGATGGCGAGCCCAGCCGCGGCGGCCATGGCGTAGGTCTTGGTGTAGGCAAGCGGGTGGAACATCCGCCCCTCCTGCGCCTCCAGCGCGAACACCGGCAGGAAGCTGATGGTGATGATCAGCAGGGAGAAGAAGATGGCGGGCCCCACCTCGATACTCGCCTCCGTGATGATGCGCCAGCGGTTCTTGTCGGTGAGCGCCTCCCGCTCCATGTGTTTATGGACGTTCTCGATCATCACGATGGCACCATCCACCATGGCGCCGATGGCGATGGCGATGCCCCCCAGCGACATGATGTTGGCGTTGATCCCCTGCAGGTGCATCACGATAAAGGCCACCAGAATGGCGATGGGCAGGGTGATGACCACCACCAGCGACGAGCGCAGGTGGAACAGGAAGGCGAGGCAGACCAGCACCACCACCGCGAACTCCTCCAGCAGCTTGCCGGAGAGGTTGTCGATGGCGCGCTGGATAAGGTCGGAGCGATCGTAGACGGTGACGATCTCCACCCCCTCCGGCAGGCTGCTTTTCAGCTGGGCGAGCCGCGCCTTGACCCCGTCGATGGTGTGCTGGGCATTCTCGCCATAGCGCATGACGATAATGCCGCCCACCACTTCCCCTTCGCCATTGAGCTCGGCCAGACCGCGCCGGCTCTGGGGGCCGGTGACTACATCCGCCACGTCACCCAGCAGCAGCGGGGCGCCGCGCACATTGGTACCGAGCGGGATCTGCTTCAGATCCTCCACGCTTTTCAGATAGCCGTTGGAACGCACCATGTACTCCGCTTCTGCCATCTCGATGACGGAAGCGCCGGTCTCCTGGTTGCCCTGCTTGATAGCGGTCTCGATTAGGGAGAGCGGGATGCCGTAGGCGCGCAGCTTGTCCGGGTCGACCCGCACCTGATACTGGCGCACCATGCCGCCGACGGTGGCGACCTCGGAGACCCCCTCCACCGTCTGCAGCTCGTACTTGAGGAACCAGTTTTGCAGCGAGGTGAGCTGGCTGAGGTCATGCTTGCCGGTTCTGTCCACCAACGCGTACTGATAGACCCAGCCCACCCCGGTGGCATCGGGGCCGAGCTGGGGACGGGCGGAGGCGGGCAGGTTGGGGGCGACCTGGCTCAAATACTCCAGCACCCGGGCGCGGGCCCAGTAGAGATCCGTGTTGTCGTCAAACAGCACATAGACGAAGGAGTCGCCGAAGAAGGAGTAGCCGCGCACCGTGGTCGCCCCCGGCACCGCCAGCATGGCGGTGGTAAGCGGGTAGGTTACCTGATCCTCCACCACCTGAGGTGCCTGCCCCGGATAGGCCGTCTTGATGATCACCTGCACGTCGGAGAGATCCGGCAGGGCATCCACCGGGGTCTGTTTGACCGACCAGAGCCCCCAGGCGGTGAGCATGAGGGTCAACAGCAGTACCAGAAAGCGGTTGCCCACGGACCAGCGAATGATGGAAGGGATCATGATCTAGCTCCTCCCTCTTGGCGTGGCGTGAACGGCAGGACATGGTTGCTAGTAAAACGGTAAGAGCTCGACGGGATCATGACTTGGCTCCCATATCGTGCTGGCTATGGTCCATGCCTTCCATCTTTTCCATCTCATCCGTTGCAGGCTTGGTGGTGTCACCGGTTGCTGGCGCTTGCTCCTGATGGATGGTGGTGATGCGATACTTATCCCCCTCCTGCATTACTTGCAGATGGAGGGTCTGCCCCTCGGCCAGTTGGCTGATGTCGACCCCTTCGGCGACGGCGAACTCCATCTCCATGGCGGGCCACTGCCACTCGGGGATGGGCTGGTGGGAGACCATCAAGGTGCGGTTGGCCAGATCGATGCTTTCAACCTCGCCCTGCGTCCACACCTGGGCGGGGCGCACCGCCGTCATGCGCTGGAAGTCCGAATCGATGGCCGATTCCGAGTCGAGCAGGAACTGGGCCGAGCTGACGATGCTGTCCCCCGCTTCCACCCCCGCCTTGATGGCAACCTTGTCGCCAAACTGGGGGCCCAGGGTGACGGCCACCGACTTGAAGTTGCCATCCCCCAGCGCCAGCACCAGCCGATCCTGACTGCCGGTGCGGATCACCGCTTCGCTCGGTACCACCAACTGCGGTTCTCCCTTGCCGGCCTGAATCGTCACCTTGGCAAACATATTGGGTTTCAGAAACTCGTCCGGGTTGTCAAAGCGCAGCCGCACCTTGAGGGTACGGGTGGCAGCATCCAGGGTCGGGTAGAGGTAATCCACCTTACCTTGCCAACTGCGGCCGGGAGCATAGTCGAGGGTCATGGTGACCGGATCGCCCACTTTGAGCTGGGCGGCCTGACGCTCGAACACCTCGGCACTCACCCACACCTGCTGCAGGGTGCTGATGTTAAAGAGGGCCGCTGCGGGCTCCACATACTGCCCTTCACGCACCTTGAGCTCGGAGACATAGCCGCTGCTGGGGGCATAGATGCCAATGGTTTCGCGCACCTGACGGCTGCGTTTGAGGGCCGCAATCTGATCTGCCGGTACCTGCAGGGACTTGAGCTTGCCCTCGGCGGCGCGCAGCAGCAGCGGGTTAGCCGTGTTGAGGGCGAGCAGATACTCGTGCTGGGCGTTGACCAGATCCGGGGCGTAGATCTCGTAGAGCAAGGCGCCTTTGGTCACCTGCTGCCCCTCGCTCTTGATGGCGAGGGTACGGATCCAGCCCGCCATGCGGGCGTTGACCGCCTCCAGTTTGTCTTCGTCATAGCCGACATAGCCCACCGTTTCGATCTGCTGGTGGATGGGCAGCTTCTCCACCTTGGCCAGCCGTACTCCCAGGTTCTGCTGGATCTCGGGGCTGATGGTGACTGTGCCCGGCGAGCCATTTTTTTGCTCTTCATAGATGGGGATAAAGTCCATCCCCATGTTGTCCTTGGCGGGGGCATCGCGCTTGTCGCGCGGATCCATGGGGTTGACCCAGTAGAGCGGCGTCTTCTCTTTGGCGGTTGCACCGTCGCTAGTCTGTTTGGCGGCCCAGTAGCCGCCACCGGCGCCAAGGGCGAGCAACAGGGCCGACATCAGGATGGTCTTGTTCATGATTGGCCTCCGGCGCTGAGTTGCATGTAGAACGTGCAGGGGGACAATGCGTCCGCGAAGGCGGCAACCTTGGACGGTGAAAAGTGGGCTGGTGACATGATACGTCTTCTCTTGTGCAGGCCGCCGGGCGGGTGAGGTGCAAGGCATCACCAAAGGGGCTGGCGGCAAACGGGGCGTTGCTGACGAGTCAGCAGACGCACGGCTCCCTGTTGCTGGCGGGGCCAGTGGTCACAGGGTCAAACAAGGCGTGCAGACACGAGCAAGGTCAACCTTGCCGCAGGCACGCAGTAGAAGATCGTTCTAGTGACGCAGCACCGACAGCATCAGATGTCGGCGCGGCCAGGAGGGAGGGTGAGTACCGCGGGATCGCAAGAAGGGGTCGCGTAGCCAGTTGTCCAGTACGCTGCTCGCCGTGCCAAGGGGCAGCAACAGCAGCGGCAAGATAAAGAGGGAGAGCAGCATGCCAAACAGCGGCAGGGCGTTGGCTGCGCCAGAGACGCCGGTCTGCATCTGGCAGTCACCGCTTGGGGTGGCGTCATCTCCCATCCCCTGATGGCAGAAGAGGGACGCGGTAGGGGATTGGTGATCCATGACCGTCATCGGCTCATCGCCAGCCATCACCATATTGTGGGGCTGGGAGGCCATTTGTCGGGGTGAGGTGTCGAGCGCTGGTTGCGCCCCATGCCAGCTGATGCAGAGGGTCAGATTGCAGATGAGCAGCAGTGCCAGCAATAGCCGGGCCAGAGCAACTGAGGGCAATCTTGCAGCAAGCTGGGTGAGTGACAATCCGGGCATCCTTCGGGGGCGAGTTGCCAAACTCTAAACCTTGCTCACAGGAGAAGGTCAAGGCTTCTGCTGGCGCTGCTGCTGCAGGTAGAGGTCACTGTATTTTTCCAGCAACTGGTCTATCCACTGGCTCATGCCCGGCGCCTGCAGCATGGGTTCCAGTTGCTCCAGGGTGCCAAGATGGGGGGATCGGAGCGAGACGGAAATATAGAGCTCGCCCCGCTGCAGTGGCCACAACAGATCCGCCAGCCCGCTATCCGGGTAATTTTCTCTCAGAAACAATCGGCCGGAAGAGCGGCCATACGGCACGAAGTCCACCCTGTCATTGGCCAGCAGGCCAAATACCTGTTTGAGGGAGTTGACCCTGTGGATGCGGGTATGGTCTTGCAAAAAACCATCCAGCTCGCTGCCGAGGCTGACCCCTATCATCATGGCGCCCCGCAATCCGGTCAGATCCTCCCGTTGTTGCAGCAAGCGGTTGCTGGGCTGGCGCACAAACACCGCCATGTCGTTGATCGCCATCGGGGTCTGGGTAAAACGGGAGTAGCGCGATCTCTCCTCGTTGCGCAGGGCACAGATGTTGATGTCCACCTCGCCCGCTGCCACCTTTTGCTGACAGCGAGCCCATGGCCCCACATAGGAGAGATCGACCTTGAGGCCGAGCCGTTGATAGAGTGCTCACCACCTCGGCACAGACGCCCACAATCTTGCCGTCCGCGTGCCAGTTCCACGGAGGATAGTCATGGTGGCCGCAGGCCGTCAGGGTCGAGCTTGCCAGGGTGGCAGAGAGCCACCATTCGATCAGCATGAAATCACTCCCGGATGATGTCCTCTGATTCTAGATGAGGATGGAGGTGCCATTTTGCGCTGCATCCCGCAAACGGGAAAACCGGGAAGGGAAAAACAGGCTGTCGAAGAGACGGTTACACTCGCCGCTCAGGGTGAGCCTTATCCGCCATTCCCTGCGGGCAGAAGAGGGGCCCGGACCTGCGCTGTGTAACAGGGCTGGGGTGTTGAGGCTAAACAGTTAAGTAATACTTAACTATTGCGTATGCCCAACCCTAATGAAGCTTGCCGCTCATCCCGTTAGGATGCGCGCCAGTCAGTCGCCACTATTGAGTGATGGTGCGTTTCCCGCGTCCGGATGCCGGTTGCAACAGGGAAGCGGGCCTCACAACATGCTTGCCAGCCCCCTCAATAGCGTGACGCCACGAACGTGCAATATAAAGCCGTTGGCTTCCCGGATGCTGATTGCCAGACACAGAAATGTCATTTGTTGAGATGCACACCCTCTCGGGTGCCCCCTTGTTCACTATTCAGGAGTATCGAAATGCAGCAACGACTGCTGTCGCTGATGCTTGCCGCTTTGCTGAGCCCTTCAGCAATGGCTGGCGGCCTTGCCCTCTACGAAACCAGCACTGCCAACAGTGCGCTGGCCAACGCAGGGGCAGCCGCCCGTGCCCAGGGGGCAGAGACCATCGCCAGCAACCCGGCCGGTATGACCAAGCTGGAAGGTACCCAGCTGCAGGTCAATGGCGGTGTGGTATACGGCGATCTCGAGCTGGATCTGGACAATGGCGGCAACAACGGCGGCAATGCGTTGCAGACAGCGCCGCTCGGCAGCGTCTATCTGACCCATGCCATCAATGACCAGTGGGTCGCCGGTTTCGGCATGTTTGGCAGCCATGGTCTGGGTATCGATTATGGTGATGGCTGGAAGGGCAGCGGCTATGTACAAGCCGCCAAGCTGACCGGCATCGCCTTTGCCCCTAGCCTGGCCTACCGCATCGACGCCAACTGGTCGGTGGGTGCCAGCCTGATCGCCATGCACGGCAGTCTGGATACCTCGCTGGATATGACGGCAAATCATTTCGCGGGTCGTGAGTTCTCGGATAGCGATTGGGCCTATGGCGGCTCCTTCGGGGTGCTCTACGAGCTGGATCAACACTCCCGTATCGGCCTGAGCTACTTCTCCGAGCTGAAGTGGAAGCTGGAAGATCAGCTGTTTACCCAGGTCAATCTTGCCGGTCTGGGCGTCGATATGATGATCCCGCAGACCGTTACCCTGAGTGGTTATCACCAGCTCAACGACCAGTGGGCCTTGCTGGCCAGCGCCAACTGGCAGCAGTGGTCCCGCTTTGGTGACATTGACGTGAATTCTGTGCCATATAGCACCACCGTTGATATGCACTACAAGGACACCTGGCACCTCAGCCTGGGTACCCAGTTCGACGTTACCCCCGCTCTGCGTCTGAGCAGTGGCATCGCTTATGACAGCAGCGCCGTGGACGATGCCCACCGTACCGTCAACTTGCCGATGGGTGAGGGATGGCGTTGGGGTCTGGGTGCCAGCTACCAGCTGAGCCCGGCTACCAAGCTGGAAGCCAGCTACACCCTGGCCTGGTTGGGGGATATGTCGGTTCATCACGATGGCGGGCTTATTCGCCCGGAAATCTCCGGCACCTACAACAACAGCTATCTCAACTTCTTCAATATCGGTGTGCAGCACCAGTTCTGAGGCGTGAGTCAAGCAAGCCCCCACAGGTTGGGGGCTTCTCCATCCTGCCCGTAGCCGGTCTGGTCATTGCCAACTGGCGCGGGGCATGAGCCGGGTGACCCTCGAGGAACACCCGTTTGATCACCCGTTACACGAGGAGCAACAGCGAATGTCATCACAACCTGCCTCTGCGTTAGCACGGTGGCTTTGGCGCCTGGCGTTTATTCTGGTCACGGTCGCTCTGGTTATCTTCTTCTCGAAAGGGGTCTGCATCTATCCGGTTGATGCGGCTCAGTTCAGTCATCCCCTGCCAGCCATCATGGTACTGCTCGATTCCGAGATCTTTATGGGGGTGATCACCGTCATTACCCTCTATGTCGTGCTCTATCTGATCCATCTGTTGTGGCAACTGCACGAGATCGCCGTGCATCGTGCCAAGTTGTCCGAGTCGGTACATATCACCCTGGTGTTCGCCCTCTCCCTGTGCGGGCTGTTTATCGACAAGACCTGGTGGGTGCTGGCCATCATCATCGCCTTTGCCCGCTGGGATGTGCTGGCCGAGCGGATGAGCCAGATCATCGGCCATGGTATTCGCCGTGGTCGTCATCAAGGGGAGCCATCGTGAAAGAGATCCTGCTGCCCTATATCCTGATCGTCTGGTTGCTGGTCAAGCTGAAGGTGCTGCCCTGGAACCTCAAGACCGGTTTCTGGAGCACCGCGATCGGGGCCTTGCTGGCCCTCGGATTGCTGACCACCTCCCGCCATCTGGCGCCGGTGGACTTCACCGATTCGGCCACGGTCAAGGCGCCTCATGCGGTGCTGGGCCCCTTGCTGGGCACCAACCAGTTCCACCAGATCGACGAGATCCATGTCGTCCACAACCAGCAGGTGAAGAAGGGTCAGCCCATCTACACCCTCGCGAACTGGGAGAGCGATGGCAAGGCACAAGCCCTGAGTCACCAGATCGACGCCCAGCAGGCCCAGATCAGCGCCGAGCTGAGCCAGCAGCGCGCCATTTTGTCGCGGCTGACCCTCAATCGCAAAGAGCTGGCGCGCTTGACCCAGCTGGGCAGTTTCTCCAGCATCCAGAGCCGCGATCAGTTGCAGGCCCAGATCGATGGTGATCTGGCGCAACAGAGTGCCAGCGAGGCCAAGGTGAAGATGATCGAGGCCCAGGTGCAGAATCTGGGGAGCGAGCTGGCGTTGCAGCAACGGCGGAACGAAGAGAAGGTGATCCGTGCCCCGTTCGACGGTCAGGTGTCGGTGGTCAATCTGGCAAACGGCTCGCGCACCGGCAACATGCACCTCTACGATACCTCGCGCAAGTTTCTGGAGTTTCGAATTCCGGATCAGAGTTACCGCGCCATTGAGCCGGGCCAGTTTGCCGAGTTCTATGTGGATGCCTATCCGGGGCGGGTATTCCGTGCTCGGGTTCACTCGGTGCGTACCGGCACGGGTGAGGCCCAGCTGAACGCGATGCAGGGTGATCAGCATGTGCGCCAGCATGTGGGCAACAACATGTCCAGCCATGGCCGTACCGTGGTGCTCGACATGCTGGAGCCGGAAGGGGTCGTGTTGCCCATCGGGGCGACCGGTTCGGCCTGGATCTCGGCGCACAAACCCCATCCGCTGCTCGGCTTTATCGACATCATCGGTGCTGCCACCGTGCGTCTCAAGGCGATGAAGGCCTATCTGTTTGCCATGTAACGCACGGACATAAAAAAGCCCCTCCGTGAGGGAGGGGCTTGGTTAGCGAGACTGCAGCGGTCAGGCCCGTTTCTCCGAGCGGCGCATGATGAGCCGGAAGAACAGCGGGATAAAGAAGATGGCGATGAAAGTGGCCGCCAGCATGCCGCCGATCACCGGCCAGCCGAGGGCGTGACGGCTTGCCGCACCGGCGCCGCTGGAGGTGACCAGCGGCACACAGCCGAGGATGAAGGCCAGCGAGGTCATCACGATGGGACGGAAACGCAGGCGCGCCGCCTCCAGTGCCGACTCGATGAGACTCATCCCCTCTTCGTGTTTCATCACCGCGAACTCCACGATCAGGATGGCGTTCTTGGCCGCCAGCCCGACCAGCGTCACCAGCCCGATCTGGAAGTAGACGTTGTTGGTCAGGCCCACCAGCCAGGTGGCCAGCAGGGCACCGAACAGGGCGAACGGCACGGCGGTGATCACCGCAAACGGCAGGGTCCAGCGTTCATACTGGGCGGCCAGAATGAGGAAAATCATCACGATACCGAAGCCGAACGCGGTGCCTGCGCTGCCTGCGGCCGCTTTCTCCTGATAGGCGGAACCGGTCCACTCCAGCTTGGCGTCGTTGCCCAAGGTGTCGTTGGCGACAGCTTCCAGCGCGGCGATGGCCTGACCCGAGCTGTAGCCGGGAGCGGGCTGCGCCATGATCTTGGCCGCCTGGAAGATGTTGAAGCGCTCCACCAGTTCCGGGCCGGTGGCGTCACGCACCGTCACCAGACTGCTGAGCGGGATCATCTCTCCCTTGTCGGAGCGGACATAGACATTGCGGATGTCGCTCTTCTTGGCGCGGTAGTCCGCCTCGGACTGCAACTGCACCCGGTAGGTGCGGCCGAACTGGTTGAAGTCGTTGACATAGACTTGGCCGAAGGTGGCCTGCATGGTGTCAAACACCGCATTGATCGGCAGCCCCAGCGCCTTGGCTTTTTCGCGATCCAGATCCAGATAGACCTGTGGCACGTTGGCGCGGTAGGTGGTGGTGACGCTGGCAAACTCCGGGCGCTCCTTGGCGGCGGCGAGGAAACGCTCCACTTCGCCAGAAAACGCCTGGGCGTTGCCGGTGCCACGGTTTTGCAGATAGGCCTCGAGGCCGCCGGTGGTGGACATCCCCTGAATGGGCGGCGGGTTGAAGGAGGCGACAAAGCCATCCGCCAGTCCCATCAGGCTCATCCCCTGGAAGGTCTTGGCCAGCGAGAAGGAGTCTTGCCCGGCCTCCTGGCGCTCGCTCCAGTCTGTCAGGGTAATAAAACTGAGACCGCTGTTACTAATGACGGCGTTGGAGAGAATGTCAAAGCCCGAGAAGGTGATGACATCCTTCACATGGGGGTTGGCCATGGCTATCTGGTCAAACTTGTCAGCCACTTCCTGGGTGCGGCTCATGGCGGCGGCATCCGGCAGCATGACGGCGGAGATGAGGTAGCCCTGATCCTCGTTCGGTACCAGCTCGCCCGGCACTTTCAGGAACAGACCGTAGATGGAGAGCAGCAGCACGGCGATGATGGCGAAGGCCACACCCACCCGGCGGTTGAGGAAGGCCACACCGCGCACGTAGCGGTTGGTCAGCTTGTCAAAACTGCTGTTGAACCAGACGAAGAAACGGGCCGGTTTGTGGTGCCCTTCTTTCAGCAGCAAGGCACACAGGGCGGGGGAGAGGGTCAGCGCCACCAGACCGGAGATGGCGACCGAGACCGCGACCGTGATGGCGAACTGCTTGTACATCACCCCCGTCATGCCGCCCATAAAGGCGACCGGCAGGAACACGGCGCAGAGCACCAGCACGATGGCGACCACCGGACCGGAGACCTCCTGCATGGCGAGGATGGCGGCCTCTTTGGGCGAGCACTTCTTCTCGCTCATGATCCGCTCGACGTTTTCCAGCACCACGATGGCGTCATCCACCACGATACCGATGGCGAGCACCATGCCGAACAGGGTCAGCAGGTTGATGGAGAAACCGAGCACCAGCATGCCGGCGAAGGTACCGATCAGCGATACCGGCACCGCGATACAGGGGATCAGGGTGGCACGGAAGTTCTGCAGGAACAGGTAGACCACCACGAACACCAGCACGATCGCCTCGAACAGGGTGTGGACCACCTCTTCGATGGAGATCTTCACGAACTCGGTGGTGTCGTAGGGGATCTGGTACTCAATATCCTGCGGGAAGCGCTCCTTGAGTCGCTCCATGGTGGCGTGCACCGCATCGGCGACCGCTACGGCGTTGGCGCCCGGTTGCAGATAGGTCGCGATACCGATGGCCGGTTTGCCGTTGGCGCGGGCGACCAGATCATAATCCTTGCCGCCCAGCTCGACCCTGGCGACATCGCGCACCCGGATCTTGGAGCCATCGGGCATGGAGCGGACGATGATGTCCTGGAACTCCTTCACATCCTCAAGACGACCCTTGGTCTGCACCGTGTAGGTGAAGTCGATAGGGGTCGTGGTGGGCTGGGCGCCGATCTTGCCTGCCGCGAACTGGGTGTTCTGCTCGCGAATGGCGCCGATAACATCGCTCGGAGTGAGCTCGAGCTGGGCCAGCCGATCCGGCCGCAACCAGATGCGCATGGCATAGTCGGTACCGCCAAACAGGGTGGTATCACCGATGCCGGGAATCCGCTTGAGCTCGTCGATGATGTTGAGCAGGGCGTAGTTCGACAGGTAGGTGGTATCAAACGAACCGTTCGGCGATTGCAGGGTCACCACCTGCAGGATGGCGGTCGATTTCTTCTTGACCGTGACCCCCTGCTTCTTGACCTCTTCCGGTAGCTGGGCCATAGCGGCCGACACCCGGTTGTTGACGTTGATGGTGGCCTGATCCGGATCGGTGCCGATCTCGAAGTAGACGTTGAGGTTCATCTGGCCGTTGGAGGCCGACCCCGACTGCATGTAGATCATCCGCTCGACGCCGTTGATCTGCTGCTCCAGTGGCGCCGCCACGGTCTGGGAGATCACCTCGGGGGTGGCACCCGGATAAAACGCCGTGACAGAGACTACCGGCGGGGTGATCTGGGGATACTGCTCGATGGGGAGCGAACGCATCGCCGCCAATCCGCTCAGCACGATAATGATCGAAATCACGCTGGCGAAGATGGGGCGTTCTATGAAGAACTTGGAAAACATACGGGCTCCTTACTTGGCCGCAGACTGGCTGACCACCTTGGTGGTGATGGCCTTCATCTCGTCGGCCGAGACCGGTTTGACCACGGCGCCGGGGCGAGCCTTCATCAGGCCTTCGACGATGTAACGGTCACCGGCATTGAGGCCACTGTCGATCAGCACACCATCGGTGACCACAGGTCCCAGCTTGACCGGACGCGGGATCACCTTGTTGTCGGCATCCACCACCATTACCATGCGGTCGGCCTGAGACTGGACGATGGCGCGCGGCGGCACCACGATGGCGTTTTTGCGCAGGCCCAGATCGATGGTCATGCGGACAAACTGACCGGGCAGCAGCACGCCGTCCTTGTTGTCGAAGATGGCGCGGGCACGGATAGTTCCGGTCTGCGGATCGACCCGGTTGTCGGAGAAGTTGAGCTTGCCCGCTTCCGGATAGACGGAGCCATCGGCGAGGCGAATATGGGTGCGCCAGTTGGTGGCGTCCTTGGCTTCAATGATCCCTTTCTTTACCGAGTTCTCGAAATTGAGGCGATCCTGCTCCGAGTAGGAGAAGTTGACGTAGAGGGGATCAAACTGGGTGATGGTGGTGAGCAGACCATTTTCGCCGCTGGTGGAGATGAGACTCCCCTCGGATTGGGAACTCTTGCTCGCCATGCCGTTGATGGGCGCGGTCACCCGGGTGTAGCTGAGGTTGAGCTCCGCCTCTTTTACCATGGCCTGTGCCGCCTGATGGCTGGCGATGGCGGCTTCGTAGTTGGCGATGGTGTCGTCATAGTCCTTGCGGCTCACCACCTGACGCTTGAACAGGGGAATGATGCGATCCCGATCGGCACGGGCCTTGTTCAGACGCGCCTGCTCCTGAGCCAGGGTGCCCTTGGCCTGCTCCAGTGCCACCTTGTAGGGCTCCGGGTCGATCAGAAACAGCTCCTGACCGGCGGTGACCGGCTGACCTTCCACATAGGTGCGCTTGAGCAGGATGCCATTGACCCGGGAGCGCACATCGATCTCGCGAAAACCGGCGGTCTCTCCCACCATCTCGCTGGTGAGTGGTACATCGGTCGGGGTGGCTTCGGCGACCACCACGGGGACGGCGGGCATGGTCTGGGCCGTCTGGGTCGTCTCGCCACCGCAGGCGGTCAATCCACCAATCAGCGCCAGGGTCAGCACGCTACGTTTGTACATCTCTTTTCCGGCAAGGGGCACCTTCATCATCACACTCCTGTTCAATCGATCCCAGTTGCTGCGTTCAGCAAAATTCTCCATACACATCATTAACTTCATGATTAAAAAAACAACTTTTTTATGAGAGGAATGAGAGATGATAGGTCTGTAATCTGAACCCAGCCTTCTCAAGGTGGCAATCAAGGTTGCCGATTGACGAAAAAAGCCTGACTTTTTCCGATGTGGCGAAGCTCAGCGGGGATGTTCGGCCCGGGCGAGGGTGGCCAGCAGCAGGGCACTGCTCTTCTCGTCTTGGTGATAGCCATTGAGAGCTGAGAGTCGTTCGGCTGCGGGGCCGTGGGCCACCAGACGCCCGGCTTTGAGCTCGATCAGGGTGGTGAAGTTGCGTCTGACAAATTCGGCATCGTGACTGATGGCCACTATGGTGGTGCCCTTCGCCCGTTCGCTGGCAAGCCAGCGTTCCAGAATGGCCAGCCAATGGGGATCGAAATCCCGGCTCGGCTCATCGAGCAGCAGCAAGGCGGGCTGCATGGCATGGAGGCACGCCACCGCCACCATCCGACGTTGGCCAGCATCGAGATCCAGCGGGTGGGATGCTGCCCACGCTGTCAGCTCGCACTGCGCCAGTGCCGCCGCCACCCGTTCCCGGATCTCTTCCCCCGGCCGTTTTTGCAGGCGCAGGCCAAAGGCGATTTCATCGTCGACCCGGCTGTGAAACAGCTGGCGCTCCGACTCCTGAAACAGAAAACCGATCTGACTGGCGCGCGCCAGAGCCCGCTGCTCGCAGAGATCCTGTTGTTGCCAGCTCACCGTGCCGGAGGTGGGGGCCAGCAGGCCCGCCGCCAGTCGCAGCAGGGTCGACTTGCCTGCGCCGTTATCTCCAATGATGGCTACCTGTTCCCCGCTGGCAATCTGCAATGTGATGTCGTGCAGGCAGGGATTGTCCGGTGCCCACGAAAAACAAAGGCGGTCAAAGCTCAGCATAAAACTCCCGCAAAATGGCCAAAGGGTAGGGATGATGGTGCGGGTCGCGCGCCAGCAACGCCTCGCGCAGGGAGTCCGGCAGGATCACCCGCCCGGGCAGATGGGGCAGCACCTCGCCCAGTTCGCCGCTGGCCAGCTGGCGGCCATGGTCGAGCAGTACTAACTGCTCGCAATAGTGAGCGGCCGGAAAGAGCCGCTGCTCCAGCAAGATGACGCTGCAGCCGCTCAGCTCGCTGTAGTGGCGGATCTGCCGCAGCAGAGTGTGGCTCGCCTCCGGGGTCAGGCGGCTGAAGGCCTGATCCAGGATCAACAGTTTGGGCTGCATCGCCAGCGCACAGGCCAGCACCACCCGCTGGGCCTGCCCCCCCGACAGGGAGAGCGGATGTTGCGTCGCCAATTCCTCGCAGTGACAGCACGCCATAGCCTCAGCCACCCGCCGACTGATCTCGGCCACCGGCAGCGCCAGATTGGCCGGGCCGAAGGCCACCTCATCGGCCACCGAAAAGCAGCAGCCGGAAAATTGTAGATAGGGGGATTGCTGCACCCACTGGCGTTGGGCCGCCTGTTCATTGAGCTGCCCCCCGTCGTGGGGAGTACCGAGGATGATGCCTGTCCCGGCCAGGGTATCGAGGTGCAGCTGTGACCAGCCTCCCGCCAGCAGTTGAGCCAGCAGGGATTTTCCCGCCCCGTTGCCGCCGAGGATGGTGAGCCACTCGCCAGCACCCAATTCAATGTCGAGGGGTCCCAGCTGGAAGTGGTCAGGATGGGCCGCATGGCCGATGGTTAATCCACGGAGCGATATCATGGCCACCACCTCCAGACGATCTCCAGCAGCACCAGCACCAGCAACAGATAGCGCAGCAGCGGCTCATGGTGCCGCTGCGGGATCTCGACCACGCGGGTGCGGGTTGGCTGGCTGCGAAAACCGCGCAGATCTAGCGCCATGCTGCGGGTGGCCAGCTCGCTCAACGCCTGTCCGACCAGCGGCGAGAGCAGCGGAATGGTCGCGCGCAGCCGGGCCAACGGATGGCCATCAAAGGGGACGCCACGGGCCAGCTGGGCCTCCCTTATCGCCCGCAGCTGGTGGCCAAGTTGCTCCTTGAGCAGCAGCGGCCCGCAGCAGAGGTAGGCGATGGCGATGGGCAGCCGGCTGGCAAACAGCGCATGGACAAAGCGCTCGGTCGAGACCGCCCACAGCCAGAGTTGGGCGCTGGCGAGACAGGCGAGCAGGCGACACCAGAGGGGCAGAATGGGGAAGGTTTCGCTGACAGGCGCCTCTGGCATGTCGAGCAGGATCCGCAACCAGGGGCCGTGAACCAGATAGAGCCCCAGCCCCAGCGGCAGCATCACCGCCAGCACCAGCTTTACCCGGGAGCGGGCTCCCGGTAGCACCATTAACGCGAGCAGCGGCAGCAGGCTCCAGCCCCAGAGCCAGGGGGGCGGCAGCACGCTGGCTGTGACCGAAAACCACAGCCAGAGTGTGAGGGAGGTAAACGGGTGCATCAGCGCACGGCGGCCATCTGCGGGAAGTGGCGCAGGGTGCGCTGCGGCAGGCGGCGTACCAGCCCCCAGGCGATCAGCACGGTCAGCAGCTTGTCCAGCAGGTTGGTGCCGAGCACGGTGACGGCGACCGACTCCTGCAGATCGCTGCCCATGGCGTGCAGGTAGGCAACCATAAAGTCAGCACCGCTGCCGGTGGCGCCACCAAACAGGTAGGAGCGGATGGGAATGGCCACCAGGGTGAGCGCCAGGGTGATCACCACGCTGCTCACCACTACCTTGGGCAGATTGTTGAACCAGCCCGCGCGTGCCAGCAGTCCGGCACTGAGGCCAATCATCATGGCGACCGGGGCAAAGGCGGCGGCGATGGGGCCGGTGAGCAGGCCCCACAGCAGGTTGGTGAGCAGACCGGTGGCGATCGCCATCCAGGGGCCCGCCAGAATGGCGCAGAGCACAGTCCCGATGGAGTCGAGGAAGATGGGCAGCTTGAGCATGGAGACCGCTTGCCCCGCCACCATGTTGATGGCGATGCAGATGACCATAAAGGCCAGGTTGTAGCTGGAGAGTTTACTGACGGACATAGTGATCCTCACAAGGTTCTGGGGGTAATGAGCAGCTCTTCATAGCCGGAGTGGGGGCAGGGGGCTCGGGTGAAACGGTACGCCTCCAGCTCGCCAATCACAAGTTCGAGGGTGGTGCGGACCCGGCAACCGGGCAGCACATGGCCACCTCGCATCAATCCCTGCTCGTCAGAGAGGGAGAGGTGCAGGTGTTCGCACTCCGGGTCCAGGGTGCCGCCGAGGGCGATCACCTCGAAGGCCCCCTCCAGCAGGGTGCCATCGGGCCGGGCGGCATAGCGCAGATTGGCGTGGGTCAAACTGCCGACCGCCCCGGCGATCCAGGCAGCCTGCAGGCCGTGTTGGGCCATGTGCGCGCGCAATCCGGCGATCAGGTCCTCCCCCGGTAACAGGCGCAGAGCCAGAAAACGGGCGGGGGAGAGGGGAAGATTAGGGGGGGTCACGTCATGCTCTCCTTGCTGCAAAAAGAAGGTGCCCTGAGGCACCTTGTCTGGATAGGCTGTTTACGCCCTTTTATCGCAGGTAACCGCGAGTCGCTTCACAGATTGGTGAACGCGCAGCAGCATTCCGCTCAACCGTGCGTCGCATCAGGCGAAGCAGGCCCAGATGGGGGCGTGGTCGGAGGGTTTCTCGATGCCGCGCAGCTCATAGTCGATACCGGTCTCGGTCACGCTGTCCTTGAGGGCATCGGAGGCCATGATAAGGTCGATGCGCAGGCCGCGGTTCTCGTCAAAGCCTCTGGAGCGGTAGTCAAACCAGGAGAAGCGCTCGCACTCGGTGGGGTTGGCGGCGCGGAAGGTGTCGGTGAGGCCGAACCCTTTCAGGCGCTCCATCCATTCGCGCTCGATGGGCAGGAAGGAGCACTTGCCATCTCGCAGCCAGCGCTTGCGGTTCGCTTCGCCGATGCCGATGTCGAGATCGGTGGGGGAGATATTCATATCCCCGATCAGTACCAGCTGGTCGTCCGGGGTGTGGTTGGTCTCGAGGTAGTGTTGCAGATCCTCGTAGAACTTCTGCTTGGCCGGGAACTTGGTCTCGTGATCCTGACTTTCACCCTGCGGGAAGTAGCCGTTCATCACCTTGATGAGGGAGCCGTCTTCGCGCTCGAAGGTGGCCATGATCATCCGGCGCTGCGCCTCTTCGTCATCGGTGGGGAAGCCTTTCTCCACCTTGATCGGCTTCTGCTTGCTCATGATGGCGACCCCGTAGTGAGCCTTCTGGCCGTGAAACTCTACGTGATAACCCATGGCCTCCACATCGGCCAGCGGGAAGGCTTCATCGTGCACCTTGATCTCCTGCAGGCCGATCACATCGGGCTGGTGCTTGTCGATGATGGCTTGCAGCTGGTGCAGACGGGCGCGCAGGCCGTTGATATTGAAAGAGATGATCTTCATGTCCGGGATGCTCATGTCATTTTTATAAGTCGCTATTGGACTAGGAATCGGCGGTGGATGCAAGTTCGGGGCGCGGGCCTGCGCCAGTGGTCGGCCCGCTTGGCAGGGAGAGACGTCAGCGGGTCATCTTCTTGACAAACACCACCACAAACAGCGCCAGCGTGAAGCTGCCGGTAAAGGCCTCGAAGGCGGCAAAGAGCCTTGAGAGGCCGACCGGGGTAAAGTCGCCATAGCCCAGGGTGGTGAAGGTGACCACGCTGTAGTAGAGGCACTCGAGCAGGAAGATGGCGTTCTGTTCGAAGGGGGCATCCGGTCGATAAATAAGGTGGTTGCCCGAGAAGTTGAGGCCGCAGAAGAAGTAGAAAATGCTGCAGATGAAGATGAGCAGCAGGGAGAAGAGCACCACCCGCATCGGGGCCTCGCCATAGCCGCAGAACAGATCGACCACCCAGGAGGTGAAGCGCTGGCTCGACCAGAGCGGCAGTTGCAGCCGGCGCATGGTGAGCTCCTGCTGGATATAGTTGCCGGACATGGTGAAGATCCCCTGCGCCTCGGAGGCTTTGCGCAGATCCCGGTAGGTCTCTTCCGCCTCCTTGAACCAGACACGCGCCTGTTTGGGATCCCGTTCGCGGCGCCCCTTGCGATCCTGCATCACCCGTTTGCCGGTCTGCATGTTGTCGAGCCGGGTGTTGTGCCAGCGGATGCCGAGCAGGTTGACGTCATCGAGGGTGGCGCACTGGAGGTTGGCATCACTGAGATCGGCCTTCATCAGGCTGCCGCCCTTCATGCGCAGGCCGTAGAGGTGGCCACCGCGCAGGTTGGCGCGATAGAGGTTGCACTGCTCCAGCAAAAATCCCTGTTCGGACTCCTTGTTGACCAGATTGAGGCCAGCCAGATTGGCCCGTGACAACTGCAGGCCGTGGCAGAGACCGCCAGCGCGAACGTACTGTTCGAGCACCTCGGCGGTGTGGGCTTCCTGATGGGGTCTGTGGGGCTCATGCCAGTGGCAGAGCTCGTGCTCGCCAGCCTCTTCACTGCAGTGGCGGCCATCGGCCACCAGATAACGACACATCGCCATCTTCGTTTCCCTCGCATTGCCGAACTGGTTTCAGCATAGGCGGGGAAAAGGGGGCGTGGCGGCGTCTTAGCTGAACTGGTTGAACTCCTGACGCAACTTGCGAAAACGCTCCTGCTGGGCCGGGTTGAGGGGAATGCCGTCGAGCACGTCCAGGGTGTCTTTGCACTCGGCGCCAAATTCCGGGCTCTTGCGGTTTTTCTGCATCAGTTGCAGCAACACTTGGATCTTGTTGAGGGCCGCACCGGTATTGGCGGGGGCACGGCGCAGGGCTTCGCGAAAATGGCCGAGGGCCTGCTCCAGCTCGCCGCTCTGATAGGCTTTGATCCCCAGATCGTTGAGCTGCTGGTAGCGCTGACGCCGCTCCAGCACCGTCTTGTCATCCCGGGTTGCCTGAATGCAGGTGGTGAGCAGCCGGTCTTCGTCTTCCGCCAGCAGGCCCTGCAGGCTCTCGGCATATTCGAACTCGCCGAGCTGGTAGAGGGCGAGGATGGTCTCGCCAAGCAGGGCGGGGGGCATGGTGGCCGGTTCATCGAGCCAGTTCTGGTTGGCGCGATAGAGCATCTTCTTGCCCTTGAGCAGCTCCCCCAGCGCAATTTGCACCCGGGCCTGACAGATCTGCTCGAACACCGGGTAGTTGAACTCCGACATCATCAACGAATCGCGGATGCGCGACAGGGCCGAATTGACCTGCTTTTGCAGGTTGGCGATGTGGTAGCTGTCGTTGCTGTTGAGGGCGTAGAGGGTCAGGGTCTGGATATAGGCCCCCAGATAGTGGGGGGTGCGATGGATCGAGTTGCGCGACAGGTCGATGAGGGCAAGCAGCACATCCTTGGCCTGGGCGTAGTCGTGGCGCTGCAGGCACACCTCCGCCAGTCGGCGGGATAGTTGCACCGACTGGGGGGAGATATCCACCGCCCGTCTGAGCTCCTGCTGCGCCTGCTCGTCATGGCCGAGGGCCAGCAGGGACTCTGCCAGCCAGAGGTGAGCCTCCACCATCAGCGGGGTATTCTTGAGGGTTGCCTGCAGATGGCTGACCGCCTCTTCGTGGAGTCCCAGAGTGTTGCACGCCTTGCCCAGCGTCAGGCGGGCCCAGCTGTTCTCCTGCCCGGCCAGCAGCTGGCGCATCAGGGCGCGTGCCTCTTGTGCCTGACCCAGCTTGAGGTGGGTATCGGCCTGCAGGCAGCGGCAGTAGTTGGCAAAACGGGGCACCGCATCGGCCCGCTCGGCACAGGCGGTAATGAGGGCCGCCAGATTGTCATCGGCCAGCGCGCTAAAGACGCTGGCCAGCGCGTTGCGCCGGGCGAGAGCGCGTTTGAGGCGAAACGAGAACTGCTCCTGGGAGAAGGGCTTCATCAGGTATTCGTCGGGTTCGGCTTCCAGCGCGCTCAGCACCATGGCGCGGGAGCTGTCGCTACTCACCATGATCACCACGCTCTGGGGCGGGATCAGATCTTTGTCGCGCAGGCTTTCGAGCAGCTGGCGACCATTTTCGCCGACCCCCAGATCGTAATCGATGAGATAGATGTCGAAACTGCCCTTCTGGCAGCGGCGCCGCGCATCCTCGGCGGTATTGGAGTAGGTGATGTTGCTGATCCCCAGATTGATCAGCATCGCCTTCATCATCACCTGAAACGAGCGCTGCTCATTGACCATCAGAATGCGTTGGGGCTTGGCTGGGCTCTTTTTTTCTGGCTCTTGTTCAGGTGTCTGCATCTGTCTGGGTCGAGGCGCTGCGGGCTGATGAGGGAAAGTGTGCCACCAAAGCGCCCGAAGAGGCAATTGGCCAAGTTGTCGATTGCGAACAGTCTCCGTTTGTCAGCCTCTTGCCCGCGATGAGTGAAAGAAGAAGGCCCTGTTGCCAGGGCCTTGAACTCAGCGTTTTTTCTCTGCCAGATAGGGCGCAAATTGCGGCGTGTACTCGGCCTTGAACCCCTGTCCGGTTTTGACGATGAGATAGACCGCCAGCTTATGCTGCTTGGCAAATTCCATCGCCTGCTCGGGGCCCATCACCATCAGCGCGGTATCGAGGGCATCGGCCTCCAGCGCGGTCGGGGTGATCACGCTGGCAGAGACCAGCTTGTGAGTGACCGGCTGGCCGGTGGCGGGGTCGATGATATGGGAGTAGCGCTGGCCATCCAGCTCGTAGTAGTTGCGATAGCTGCCTGCGGTGCTGAGCGCCATGCCGTTGGGGATGACGATATCGGAAAACGCCCCCGGCTGATCGGAGGGCTCGACGATGGCCACTCTCCACGGCGATCCCTTGCTGTTGTTGCCCTTGCTGCGCACCGCACCGGCCACTTCGATCAGGTAGTTGTGTACCCCCTTGCCCTCGAGCAGGGCGGCAATCTCGTCGGAGGCGGCCCCTTCACCGAGGGTGGAGAGGTCGAGATAGAGATCCGGGATCGTTTTTTCGAGCAGGAAGTGATCCCCCTGCGGGGTCAGGATCAGCTTGTCGATCCCCACCTTGTGGCGGGCGGTGGCGATAGCTGCCTCATCGGGTCGCTTGACCGGCCGTTTGTCGGGGCCAAAGCCCCACAGATTGACCAGAGGCCCCACGGTCACATCCAGCTTGCCGTCGGTCAGCCGACCGGCATCAAGGCCCTGCTGGACGATGATGGCCATGGCGGGCGGGATGGCAAACGGGGTATTGGCTGGCCCCTGATTGAAACGGGAGATGAGCGAGCCCGGATCGTAGGTGGAGATCTCCTTGTTCATCCGGGCCAGCAGGCTCTCCACGTCGCTTTTGAGGGCGGGTTCCCCACCGGGGTAGTTATCGCTCAGGGTCACCACATAGTAGGTGCCCATGGTCTTGCCCTGAATGCGGGTCTGGGCAGGCGGGGTGGGCTGGCAGCCGGCCAGCGCCAGCAGCAGGGTCAGCAGCAGGCCGCGCAGGGCCGCCACGGGGGTCATTGCAATCATCCGGCGCTCTCATCTGGAGAAGGTTCATATCGGGGCGCTAGCTTAGCCAAGGGGCACCCGCCGGGCGAGCCCTGGTAGGCGTAATCGGAGGGAAAAGGGCAGAAAAAATTAAACAGTTTTGAACCTGTGGCTGTAGCGGGTCGTATCGTCCATCCGTGAGGAAAGATATTGGCGAGTGCTGCACCATCTGGTGACCTGGCCCGCAGCTTTGGTCAAAAGCCATAGCCGATTGAAGACAATTGAGTAAAATGAAGGTTGATTTAGACGGCATCTTTGCGAAGCGTTAACCGCATCCGCCAAGTCGTTGCCATCCATTGCCAATCAAAGGAGAAGATGATGAAAAAGGCGATTACCCTGCTGTTGCTGAGTACCCTGGCTGCCCCCGTGCTGGCGGATGAGTGTGCACTGGTCATCGAAGGCAATGATGCCATGCAGTACAACCTCAAAGAGATGAGCGTGCCGGCCACCTGCAAAGAGGTGACGGTCACCCTGAACCACACCGGCAAGCTGCCTGCTACCGCCATGGGCCACAACTGGGTGCTGGCCAGCACCGCCGACTATCAGACCGTGGCGACTGCCGGGATGAGCGCCGGGGCCGAGAATGACTACCTGCCCAAGGATGATCCCCGTGTACTGGCTCACACCAAGCTGATCGGCGGCGGCGAGAGCAGCAGCGTCACCTTCAAGACCGACGGCCTGGCGGGCAAGGACCTCACCTTCTTCTGCTCCTTCCCCGGCCACTTCGCCATGATGAAGGGCGCCTTCAAGGTCAACTAAGGTTCTGACCGGCATCGAGCCGGTTGCCTGAATAGCAAAAGCCGGGATTACCCGGCTTTTTCATCTCTGTCGCTTGCGTGTGGTGTGGCATGGCTGCGCACCGCCGACTTTCGCGCTATTTGGCCTGCAGGGTAAAGAAGGCGATGGTGGTCTTCTTCTGGCATTCGAAGTGAATGCTCTCTTCCCCGGTCACCACCAGCGTCTCATTGATGGCCACCTCTTTGCCCTGCACGGTCAGCTGGCCGCTCAGCAGGTGGCAGAGGTAGGTCTTTTCTGGCTCGAGGGTAAGGGTCAGCGGGAAGGGGAGGTTCAGCACCCGCACGTTGGCACTGATGCGATCCGGATGGTAGATAAGCCCGAGATCGGTCACCTCTTTTTTCAGCAATTCGCAGTGGGTCTCCTCATCACCGCTAAAGTGCGCCGCCTCGAAGGTGGCGTAGGGGTGGCCGTTGAGCATAAAGCCTGCCCCGCTCACCGGCAGCAAAATGCGCTGATAGCCGGGAAAGGGGGAGAAGGGGCCCGCGTTCTTGATGGGGGCCGAGCTCAGTCGATAGTCAAAGTCGAGTTTGGCAAGGCTCGTCCCCTTGGGGGAGATGAGGATCTGGCTGGTGGTGCCCTGCTGGTTTTTCCAGGGCATCTTCTGGTGGTCAGACTCTTTAATCAGGGTGATCACGGGCACTTCCTCACGATGAAAAAACGCAGGGAGCCGGGGACATCAGCCCCGGCTCCCTGATAGAGATTGGCGATGGTAAAGGCGATCAGCCCTGACCATCCAGTGCGGCCAGCCGTGCTTCCATGGCGGCGAGACGGCTCTTGAGCTCGCTCACCTCCTGCTCCAGCTCGCTCAGGCGATCCGCCGCAGGGGAGGCATAGGCTGCGGCGGGGGCGGCATCCATCATCGCCTGAATATCCACTTCGCCGCTGAACAGGTGAGCGTAGCGGGATTCGCGCTTGCCCGGCTCGCGCGGCAGCTTGACCACGTAGGGGCCACGCTCGATAAGGGCGCCGAGCACCGCATCCACTTCGGTGACATCATCGAAGCTGCAGAGGCGGTTGGTGCGTGAGCGCAGCTCCCCCGGGGTTTGCGGGCCGCGCAGCAGCAGCTCGCAGACGATGCCGAGCTCCTGGGCGCTGAATTTCAGCTCGCCAAATTCGGTGTTGCAGAATCTGTGCTGGTAACGGGGCACCCGGGCGTTGAAACCGGCGGTGTTGACCACCAGCCGCTTGCGGAGCAGCTCGTCCACCACGGCGCGGATATCGAGCTCGGAGAGCTCCAGCACCGGCTCGCGGTTGCTCTTCTGGTTGCAGGCGTTGACCAGCGCATTAAGGGAGAGGGGATATTGATCCGGGGTGCAGATCTCTTTTTCAATCAGACAGCCGATGACGCGGGCCTCCAGCGGGCCAAGTACTAACTCCATTTCCTACTCCCTTCCGAATCGAAACATCAAGAGCCCCTATCTTAGTCATGGCCCGCGCCGCGTCTAGCGTTGCGCGCCATTTTTGCGAGGTCATCAGGGGGTTGGCGAAAGGCTCGCCAACGCCGGAGGCATCCAGTTTTACTGCTGCTCCTGATAGAAGCGCGCCTTGTCGGCATACATGGCATCGTCTGCCACCCGGCTCAGCTCTGCCAGCGGGGTCTGGTCGCTGCTGCTCCAGCCGATGGCAAAACGCAGCGGGAAAGTGTGCTCGCCATGCTGCACGATGGCGTGGTGCTGGCTTGCTTCCAGTCGGGCTGCCAGCCGCTGGCTGGCAAGGTGATCGGCCTCCGCCAGCAGCACGAACTCGTCGCCACCGATGCGGAAGATCTTCTCATCCTGACGGCAGAGGGTGCGCAACTGGCGTGCCATCTGGATCAGCAGGGCGTCGCCCGCCTCGTGTCCATAATGGTCGTTGGTGCGTTTGAGGCCGTTGAGATCGAGCATGAAGAGGGCGAGGTGACGCTCGGGATGGCGCGCCAGCACCGCCTGATAGTGATGGAAGGCCTCTTCGAACGCCTGCCGGTTGGGCAACCCGGTGAGGTTGTCGGTGCGGGCGACCCGCGCCAGCTCATCGGTAAAGAGTCGCCCCTCGATGCCCACCGCCAGCTGCTTGGCAAACAGCCGCAAGATGGCCCTGTCTTCGGACTCCAACCCTTCGGCGCTCACCATCAGATAGCCAAACAGCACGCCGCTCTGGCTGCCGGGCAGGGTCATGATCTTCCAGAGCGTGTTATCCCACTGGCATTCGGAGTGTCTGATCTCTTCATCTATCAGCTGGATCAGCTTCTCCTGCAGGGCATCCCGCAAGGGGGCATCCACCCCCTGGGTCAGGGAGTAGTGAGGCTCTCCGTCGCGGCGGATCACCAGCCCCCAGCGGTGGCCGGGATAGAGCTGGGATAGCTGCAGCAGGGCGGAGCTGGCCAGCTCGGCAATATCGATATCGAGCTGCTGGTGCAGGCCGAACTGCAGCCAGGATTGCAGGATATGGCGGCTGCGCTCCTCCCGGCTCAGGGCCGAGCGCAGGGCGGTCGTTTGCGAGGCCACCTCTTGCTCCAGCTCGTCGTTGAAGCCGAGCAGCCGCTGGTTGAACGCCTCTTTCTCGCTATTGGCGCGCTGCAGCTGTTCGTTTTGCTGGTAGAGCGCCCGCACCTGATCCGAGATGGTGTAGGCCATCTCCTGCAGCAGCTGGCGCACCTCGTCGTACTCCACAAAGCGCAGCGGTGCCTGCTGTTGCTGGTAGTTGCCCTTGCCATAGCTGCGCACCAGCGCGGCCAGCGAGCGCAGCGGTCGGGTGAGCCAGCGGGTGAGCCAGACGCAGCCTATGGCTACCAGCAGCAACATGCCGACAATGCTGCCGGTCAGCAGCTGCTGGGATTTGTTGAGCTCGCTGACCCTATCATCGCTGTAGCTGTAGAGGGTGATGGTGGGGGTGATCTCCTGCTCCAACTGGGGCCAGCCAATGACCAGGGGGTGCGCCATCTTGCTTGGCACTCTCTCCTTGTCAGGCACTGTGTCGTTCGTGGCGTTGGCGCTCTGGTGAGCCCCTTCGTAGAGACGGTTCTCGCCCTGGGAGATCACCAGATATTCGCTCCCCTTGAGATAGGGCTCCAGCAGTTGGGCCATCTGTCGCCAGGGGAGGATGGCCATCACGAAGCCGGAAGGGGTCTGCATCACCCCTGCGCGCTGGTGATTGCGATAGATGGGGGCCACCAGTGCCAGCCCGCCGCTGCGGTTCTGCTCCATATCGCCGACCAGCACGGGATCATCGACGGGCAGCAGCAGATGCTTGCCCTGTTTCGCCTCGCGGGTCTTGCTCCAGGCCATCAGCTGCGGCATCAGATTGCTCGATTCGAGGTGGGAAGCCTGGCCATTGATGTACTCCACCACCAGCCCCTTGTCATCGATGAGGTAGGCCGAGGTGAGCAGGCTGTTGGACTTGATGAAGGCGGCCAGTGCCAGTCGGGCATGGCTGGAGAAGAGGAAGTTGTCGAGGGCCTGATGGAGCACCCGATCCTGACTGAGCTGATTGATCTGGGTGCCGATCATCTCGCTGCGAAAGCGGGCTTCGCGGGTCATGCTGGTGAGGGCCCGCTCCAGCTGTGACTGTTCGCTCTGGGCGATGATCTGGTGCTGGCGGGTCAGCAGCACCACGCTGGCCAGCAGCGCCGGCAGCAGGGCCACGGTGAACAGGATGATGATAAGGGTCGGGCCGAGCCGAACGGTGCGATGGTTCATGGTGCTTTGACCTGCCGGTACTGCTGATCGGCCAGCTGTTGCATGTAGCGGGCGGTGTCGGCGGCACTGATCCCTTCTTTAAAACGTTCGAATCCTTTATCCATCGCTTGCCAGGCAATGGACATGGCGCTGTCGGAGGGCATGGGGGTGGTGAGGGTGAACTGTTCCAGCAGCACTTTTTCCCGAGGCGTGGGGTTGTGGCTGATGGTGGCAAAGGCCTGCTGATTGACCGGCAACAGTGCCCCCTGTCGATAGATGAACTGCTGAATATCCTGACGCTGGAGAAAGGCCATCAGCGCTTTGATGACGGGTTGCCGATCCTCATCGTCCATCGCCCAGCGGGAGGCGCCCATCACGTAGGCGCCGCTCATGGAGTGCATGGGGCGCATCTGCCAGTGGGGCAGCAGGGCGACCCCCAGCTGATCCCCCATGTTTTTCACCAGATCATTGAAAGCCCAGTCTCCGTTGATGAGGTAGGCACTCTTGCCCTCGTTGAAGCGGGCGAGGGCGGCGTCATAGTCGCAGTCGGGATCGATCCACTGTTCGCTGGCGACGGTGCGGTAGGCCTCCAGTGCCTGCACCATGGCCGGGGTGTCGAGGGTGATGCGCCCTTCGGTCACCGGCGAGCCGCCAAAGGTGTGCAAAAAGGCGGCGAAGTAGTACATGTCGTGATAGGGCCAGCTGACGGGGTAGACCCCTTTGGCCTTGAGGGCCGGAGTGATGGCAGCCAGTTGCTGCCATTGGGTCACCGGCGCCGAGACCAGCTTCTTGTTGTAAAACAGCATCAGGTGGTTGCCCTGCATCATGGGCATGCCCCAGCGTTGGCTGTCGAGGGTGACATAACGCAGGGCGCTGGCCATCAGTGCGGGGGAAAACCACTCGGCGGGGAGGGGGGCGAGGGTCATCTGGCGATAGAGACCGATAAAGTCGGACGGGATCAGCATCAGATCGGGCAGCCCCCTGGCTTGCGCCGCCAGCAGGAGATCCGCCTTGATCTTGCCCGGCTCGATCTGGGTGACCCGCACGCTGTGGTTGCCTTCCTGATTGAAGCGGGCGATCACCTCGTCGATCACGTAACCGGCCTGCTGGGAGTGCCACAGCTCCAGCTCCGGCTCCTGAGCCCGCAGGGGGTGGCTCAATGCGAACAGGCAAAGCAGCAAGAGATGATAAAAAGATCGTTTTATGCTCATGTTACCATCACCGTTATACCTTGAATTCCAAAGGGAAATGTAACAAACAACCGGCAATGTCGGTAGGCACGGGCGCCAACTAATTGACTGAAACGACAAAAAGCCCGGCTCTTGGGCCGGGCTGGAGGATAAATTGCTTATCCGGGTATTCTTCGAGGCATCTAGTGTGGATGTTGTTTGAGGATGTCGTATATCTCCTCTTTCAGTTTGAGTTTCTGCTTTTTCAGATCTCTCACCTCGGCGCTATAGTCGCTGGCGTGATGCTTTTCCAACTTTCTAATCTCCGCATCCAGGTCGTTGTGCAAGTCAAACTTCTTCTGGAAATGGACATCACTGCTCTTAAGTTTCGAGATGAGTTCTCTGTACTCTGGGAACATGTAATGGAACCTCCTTGGTTTCGTTTGATTGTGCCTGTAAGACCAAAGCTACCCCTTAGTGCCGGGGATAAATGTGATCCTGATCGAATTTGGGGGCAATCATTTGGAGTATTTGGCAGGATATTTATAACTTGTTGAATCAAAACAAGATAAGTGATTTATCAATCTGAATGGTGCACAAAACTGTGCGGTAAATCACAACAGGGGCGGCGCTGGCGTGAGGGGACAGGATCAACAAAGGGGCCGTGTGGCCCCTTTGTCTGGGTGCTGGCGACGTTACTGTTTTTCTTCGTCCGCCTGCTCTTTTTTCTTTTTCTTCTCGGGCAGCGGCTTGCCATCGCGGTGGATCACCTTGCCCGCTTCAAAGCCAATCTGGGCGGCCAGCTCTTCCAGATCCGCCGACTTGGCCTGATCCCCGATGGCGTAGCGATAGTTGGCGATGCTCAGCTTGTCAGCCACCGGCGTGCCCGGGACGATTGGCTCACGCCAGCCCTGACCGATGTGGGCTACCAGGGTACCGTTCATCAGCAGCTCGCCGACGATCTCCTGGGTCGGGTTGCCCTTGCCGTAGGTGAGACCCTGAGGGTGCTTCTTGCCGACCAGCGGCTCGTTGCTGGCGGGCATCAGCTTGGTGCGGATCAGCCACTTGGGCTTCTTGGTGTTGCCCACCGCTTTGCCGGTCTGGTATTCGTTGATCTTGATGGTCTTGATCATCTGGGCCATGAAGTCCTTGGTCAGCGCCTTCTGGGCGTCGCTGGTTTCATCGATGGCGATGGGGGCCACATACCAGGTCTGAGTGGCTTGAGCCTTGGGAGCGGCAGGGGCAGTTTGCGCCATGGCCAGGGGGCTGAGCAGGATGGCAGCCAGCAAGAGTCCTATCTTCTTCATTGTGATTCCGCTTTTGTTTCAACAAGAATTTTGTTTTGCCAGCGACGACTGCGCCAGCGCCAGAACATGGCCAGACCGCGCACCCACTCGTCGCAGGCCAGCGCCAGCCAGATACCGACCAGTCCATAGCCCTGCATGATACCGAGGAAATAGGAGAGTGGCACGGCAATTCCCCACATGGAGAGCAACGCCATGTAGAGGGGGAAACGGGCATCCCCGGTGGCCCGCAGGGCGTTGATCACCACCAGATTGAAGGTGCGGCCGGGTTCGAGGATGAGGCTGATAAGAAACAGCTGCGCCACCTGGGTGATGATGTCGGCATCATCGGTAAAGAGGCTGATGATGGTGCGGCCATTGAGGGCCGCCGCCACGGCGATGACGCAGGTGACCGCCAGCCCCAGTTTGAGGCTCTTGATCAACTGTTGATAGGCGCGATCGAACTGTTTGGCGCCCGCCAGATGGCCGATGATGATCTCGTTGCCAAGGCCGATGGAGAGGCCAAACAGCAGGATAAACAGACAGATCTGGAAGAAGTAGGATTGGGTTGCCAGCGCCTTGTCCCCCAGCAATCCGACAAAGGCTGTCACCACCATAAACTGCAGCATCCAGGAGAGGTTCTCCCCCGCCGCAGGCAGGCCGATATGGAGCACCTTGCCGAGCATCTCCCGACTGGGGTGGACGATATCGCGCACCACCAGTCGAATGCCGGTCTTGCGGGCCACCAGCCACACCAGTAGCACCACGCCGACCAGTCGGCCAGCCACTGTGCTGATGGCAACACCGGCCACTCCCAGTTGGGGCAGGCCGAACCAGCCGTAGAGCAGCAACAGGTTGCCGACGAAGGTGATGAGGTTGACGATCAGGGTCACATACATCGCCTGACGGGTGTGGCCGTGGGCACGCAGGGTCGCCGCCAGACAGAGCGCTGCGGCCTCCGGCAGCAGGCAGAGACCGATGATCTGCAAGTAAAGCGTCGCGTCGCTCATCAGGTTGGCGGGCAGGTTCATCAGCGCCAGCATGGTGCTGGCCCCCGCCATCACGCCGATGGCGGCCACCAGTCCGATCAGCAGGTTGAACCCGATGGCGGTGTGGATCACCACCCGGCTCTTCTCCCGATCGCCCGCGCCAAGATACTGGGTGATCACCACGCTGGTACCGATGCTGACGAAGCTGAACAAGGTGATGGCGAGATCGAACACCTGATTGCCGACCGCCAGCGCGGCCACTCCCTGATAGGAGACGTGACCCACCATGAAGGTATTGAGGGCGCCGGTCAGAAAGTGCAGAGCGAGATCGATAAAAAGCGGCCAGGTCAGCGCAAAGAGGGTGCCCGGGCCTGCGTGGGATTGAGATTGCATGGCATATCCAACAGCTGGGAAGGCACAGGGGAGTGCCCTCTGGGGGCGCATTTAACACCAAGGCAAAGGCCGGCGCAATCCTTGTGCAGGATTGCCCGACCCGGGGGGCAGACCAGGGGATCAGGCAGGGGTGGCGCCCGCCTCCTGTTCGCTTGGCAGGGTGAGGCGTGCCGAGTCGGGCAGGGCATCATCCTGCGGCCAGTGGGAGCGGATAGCATCTGTGGTGCTCTCCACCACCTCGTCATCCCTGAACACCGGTTCGCGGTAGCAACGGGTCATGCGCAGCGCCTGATACATATCGGGGCAGAGGATGATCCCCTCGTCGCCCACCCGCACGCCCGCCTGTTTGAGCCAGTGGGTCATCTGGCCGTGGCGACCCGCCATCACCATATGGATGCCGCGCCGTTTCAGATCCTTGTGCAGTTCCCCCACCATGCTCATCACGCTGATGTCCTGATGGGTGAAGCAGGCGACCGCGTCGATCACCAGACACTTGGGATTGTGGGGATCCTGCACCAGCAAGGCCAGCACTCGCCGCTTGAAGTAGGGGGCGTTGAAGTAGGTCAGCGGCGAGTTGAAGCGATAGACCAGAATGCCCGGGATCGCCTTGGCCTGCTCGTTGTCTCCCAGGGTGCGCACTACCCCCTCGTCATCCATGCCGAGCAGCTGGTCGGTGGGGCGCATCACATTGCGCAGGAACTGGAACAAGCCGAGCAATACCGCGAGGGTGATCCCCGGGATCACCCCCATGGTGAGCACGCTGATAAAGGTGATTAGCGCCAGCCAGAAGGCGGATCGATCGGAGT
Source organism: Aeromonas sp. QDB23 (assembly GCF_027707745.1). Classification (NCBI taxonomy): domain Bacteria; kingdom Pseudomonadati; phylum Pseudomonadota; class Gammaproteobacteria; order Aeromonadales; family Aeromonadaceae; genus Aeromonas; species Aeromonas sp. QDB23. Next base: position 15,598 of record NZ_JAPCJA010000003.1, on the reverse strand, counting down.
GGCGCAGTGCCCAGAGACCGCGAAAATCGGTGAGCGACAGGGAGGCCATAACCAGCACCACCCCGAGGGCGGCAGTGGGAATGTATTTGAGCGGCGCCGTCAGATAGAAGGTGATGAGGGCGATCACCGCAGCGGCGATGATGGAGACCAGCTGGCTCTTGCCGCCGTTGGCGTCGTTGACCGCGGTGCGTGAATCTGCCCCGCTGATGGCAAAGCCTTGCGAGACCGCGGAGGCGAGGTTCGCCATGCCCAGCGCCCGGAACTCCTTGTCCGCGTCGATTTCGTAACCGTTCTTGGCGGCAAAGCTGCGGGCGGTCAGCATCATGGAGACGAAGCTCACCATGGCGAGGTTAAGGGCGGGCAGCACCAGCTCCCGCATCAGACCCGGGGGGAACTCCGGCATCTGGAACGCGGGCAGGCCGGAACCCACCGCCCCCAGGGTGGCGATATCAAACTGGCCGAGATTGAAACCCCACACCAGCGCAGCGGTCACCACCATGGCCACCATGGAGGAGGGCCACGCCGGTTTGTAGCGTTTGGCCAGCAGCAGGGTGAGCAGGGCCACCAGACTCATGGCCAGGGTCGGCAGATGGGTCTGGGTAATATAGGTAGCCCCGCTGGCGATCCGCTCGATGAGGTAACGTTCGCTGAAGGTGAAGCCGAAGATCTTGGAGAGCTGGCCCACCATGATGGTGATGGCTACCCCGTTGAGCAGTCCCATCAGGATCGGGCGGGAGAGGAAGTCCGCCAGCACTCCCAGCTTGAAGCGGCTGGCAATCAGGCACCAGAAGCCGGTCATGGCGGTCATGGTCATCACCAGTTGCCAGTGACGGGTCGGGTCGCCTGCGGCTAGCGGCGTCACCACGGCGGCAATGACCGCGCAGGTGGCGGCATCGGGGCCGACAATCAGCTGGCGGGAGGTACCAAACAGGGCGTAGACCAGCATGGGCAGGATGCAGGAGTAGAGGCCAACGATGGCGCCCACCCCGGCGAGCTCGGCATAAGCTATGGCGACGGGCAGCGCCACGGCCGCCACCGAGAGTCCGGCGCGAAGGTCTGGCATCAACCAGGCGCGCTGGTATTGCAGCAGGGCAGCGAGGCCCGGTAGCCAGCGTTCGAGAGAGAAGAAGTCGCGCATTATTTAACCCATTGAGTTACAACCAGCTTTTCCCCTAGTGTGCACAAGGTTATCGAAAGATTGCAATCAGGTTATGGCCAGTTTACCTGAAGGTCAGGCCAGATAGCCTGCCAGCGTTTCTCCTTGATGCGCTGGGTAAAAATCTGTTTGTCCTGGCGACATCTGGGGTTGGCACTCACTTGCAGTGACCAGTTGATGGCAAAGCCGTAGGGGGCGAGCCACTCGAACTCGCCATCCCGGGTGAGGCGCACGCCGATGCAGGTCGGCACTTCGACCCAGTGGCTGAGCGCCTCCAGACTGTTGGCAAACGGCGCCACCAGCTGGCGCGTGTGCATGCGGGCCTGATTGCGCACCTCCCACTGCTGACCCGGCAGCAGTTTGGCCAGCCAGGCTTCATGCGCCGCCTCGGCCAGCCCTTGCGGATCGTTTTTATCGAGATAGATAAGGTCGATATCGTTGAGCGGGGTGGGCACAGCCTTGTGGTGAAGGTGATCCCAGATGAGGTTGCGGATAAAGCCGGCCCCCAGCGCCCAGTCGGGCAGATTGAGCTCGGCGGCGGCTTGCAGGCAGGCCATCCGCTGCGGATCAGCCCGCAGCAGGGCTTCGGTTTTGGCTTGGTATTGCTGTTCGAGGGTGGTGTTCAGAGGTTCAGTTGTTGGCATTGCGGCGTAACCAGACATCAATGTAACGGCAGCTCGGCACTATAGTGAGCCCCTCCGCCTGAGTCCAGTTGAAGAAGGCGCGCGCCAGCTGATCGGCAATCCCCTGCACCCGCAGCTCGGGGGGCACGAAGGTGCTGTAGGCATCGATGGTTTTGGCATCGAGCCGCCGGTAGCGCAGTCTAGACTCCTTCCCCTCCACCATACAGATGAACTGCTGCTGGTTGGCCTGATGGATGATGTCGCTCATGGTGGGCACCTCTGGCATAAAGTTGGGTCTCTCGGCACAACATAACTGTTAGCCAAGGTATAGAACAGATAGTGGATGATGTATCGATTGTTATCAGGATTATTGAGCCAGCTCTTGCTCTCTGGCTTTTATCTTGGCACGAATCGATGTGGCAATAATCAGCACGTTTGGAAGAGGTAAAAATGGACACGGTAATGTTGAAAGTTACCCGGAAGGTGTTGGCTCAAAGTCAGAAAAGCCCGGATCAGCGACAGATTTCGATTTCCGATGCATCATGCTCTGAACTCAAAGCTTTGTTTGAAACGGCAGGGAAAAATAGAAAAATTCGACTCTTGTTGGCCAAGAAAATCTCTTTATGGATGGGGGATACAGGGGCTATTTGGTACAGCCACAACCAAGATAACAAAGGAGATTTTGAGCGACTCTTTTCATTGTTGGCGCACCATCCCGATGCGCCATTCCAGTTTATTTGTGAGGTTGCGGCCGATAGTCACTAGGCCCAGGCCCGTTCCAGCAGGGTAAGTAACTGCTCACGGTCGGCGTCCTTGCGATTGAACAGCATGGCGCCATCGTTGATCGCCAGATCGCGTATCTCGGTCAGTAGCGAGCGATCGCTCACCCCCGCTTCGCTCATGGTGCGCGGCAGCTTGACCGCCTGCCACAAGGTATCGCGCAGGGTGCGAATGGCGGTGATGGTCGCCTCCGCCCGCTGGTGGGCCGGAGTGGCGGCAAAGCGCTCGGCCCCCACCAGCGGCAACAGCAGCCGGGCCAACTCGCTATCCACCTCGGGGCGGTTGTAGTCGAGCACGGTGGGCAAAAAGAGGTTCATGCACAGCCCGTGGGGCAGATGGCAGCGGGCCCCCAGACTGTGGCCGAGGGCGTGTACCAGCCCCACCATGGAGTTGGAGAAAGCCATGCCAGCCAGGGTGGAACCCTCCGCCAGTTGCAGCCGCAGCTGTTTGTTCTGCGGGTCGTGGATGATTTGCGGCAGGGCGCTGGCGATCTTCTCCACCGCCATCAGGGCCAGCGCATCGCTCACCGGATTTTTGGCGGTGCCGATAAAGGCCTCGATGGCATGGGTCATGGCATCCATGGCGGTGGCGGCGGTGATATTGAGGGGCAGCCCCTGGGTCAGGCGCGGGTCGAGCACCGCCAGCTGGGGCAGCAGGAAGGGAGAGGTGAAGGGCACCTTGCGCCCGCTTGCCTCATCCTTGATCACCGCCACTAGCGTCACTTCTGATCCTGTGCCCGCCGTGGTGGGCACCACCGCCAGCGGCTTGAGGGGACGAGTCAGGCAACCGGCGCCCGAGTAGTCGAGCAGATGATCCCCCCCCATGGAAGTGAGAATATTGACCGCCTTGGCGGTGTCGATCACCGAACCGCCCCCCAGCGCCACCAGACTGTCACAGTCGAGCTCGCGATAGCGTTTGGCGATCCGCTCCACCACGGCGGTGGAGGAGTCGGCCGGGATTTCGTCCCAAATGGCGGCAACCGGCAGATCCCCCTCGGCCAGCACATTGGCAAGCAGGGTGGCAAGACCGGTGGCATTGACCCCCTTGTCGGTCAGCAGCAGCGGGCGACGCGCCCCGAGGCTGGCCAGCTCGCTGGCCAGCTGCTCCAGCGCCTGTTCACCGGCCAGCAGTTTGACCGGGCAGAAGAAATCGTAATAGCGGCTCATTTCAAGGCTCCTTGCGCGTTAGCCGGTCACCAGACCCAGATAGATGTTGCAGGCCCGGCCGAATTTGTTGGTCGGGGCAGGATAGTGGCGCAGCAGGGGCCGCGCGATAAAGGCGGGCAGGATCAGGGACTGCATCTGCTCAAGCCCCCGCACCAGTTGCATGGCGACGGTCAGATCCCCCTCCACCAACAGCCGGTTTTCACCGAACGCCTGATTGACCCCGAGCCGAAAGCTCAGGGTGCGAAAGGCGATATTGGGGTGCTTGAAGCGAACCCGCAGTGGATGAATGGTGGCATGCGGAGCGACCGGCGCACCGGGATACCAGCGGCCACCCTGCTTGTGCATGTTCATGGCGTAGTCGATGCCGCCCACTTCGAGGCGGATCGCCAGCCCGTCCGGCAACGGCGCCAATTCGCGGCGCACCGCCTCGTCGGTGCGGGCGGCGCGGCAGAGGGTGCGGCCCACCACCCAGAGCAGGGTGATGATCCAGAGGTGGCGGCCAAGGGCGGCCGCAGATTCAAACATCCGTGTTTGCATGGGGATTGGCTCCTGATATGGCTGACCAGAAGAGGGCGAACGCACTGGCTTGCCAGTAGTCGTCCTGTCCCAGCTCCGGTTGATCGACAAACAGTGATGCGCAGGCGAGGAACTGGCCCTGACACACCTCCAGCAACAGTGGCGCGGGAGCCTGCATCAGCTCGCCGCTGGCCTGCCCCTTTGCCAGCAGGGCGGGCAGAAAGCGCAAGGCATCGTTCAGGATCTGGCTGCGGGCCGGTCTGGCCAGCAGCGGAGAGTGAAAGAAGCCCAGCACGAATTTGAGTTCATTGGGGTTAGCCTGCATCCACTCCATCGCCAGCTGCCAGTAGTGGCGGGTCTGGTCGTACAGCGGCAGGGTGGGGTCTGCTTCATGGATGGCGGCCCCCATCCGGGTTTTCACATCCTGATAGAGCTGGAGGATCAGCGCCTCCTTGCTCGGAAAGTGGTGGAACAGGGTGCCGTTGGCCACCCCGGCCGCCTTGGCGATACGGGCGGTGGCGGCCCCCTGCAGGCCATCTTCGGCGCAGAGGGCGAGGGCGGCATCCAGGATCTGGCGGCGCTTGTCGGTCATGGCTGGTGGCGGTGGGATGGCCTGGTTCATGGTCATCTCCATCAGCGCAGGAAGAAGGCCATCATCAGCTTCTGGATCCAGCTGTGGTAGGGCGGGTGGATCAGGGAGCCGGTGGTGAACTTGCCGCGGGTCAGCACGGTTTTCGCCTTGGAGAAGGTGAGGAACCCCTCGTGGCCGTGGTAGTGGCCCATGCCGGAGGCGCCGATGCCGCCAAACGGCACATCGTCGGCGGCCACCTGAAACAGGCTCTCGTTGATCGCCATGCCGCCGGAGTGGGTCTCCCGGGTCACCCGTGCCTGCAGCCCGGGGTCGAAGCTCATCAGATAGAGGGCCAGCGGGCGGGGCCGCTCGGCCACATAGGCGAGCGCCTCCTCCAGGGTGTCGTAGGGGATGAGCGGTAGCAGCGGGCCGAAGATCTCCTGCTGCATCACCTGACAATGATGGGGCACTCCGGTCAGCAGGTGGGGCACCAGCAGGCGACGCAGGTCGTCACGGGCAGGGCTGCCACAGGGGTGGAGCTCGGCGCCCGCCTGCTCGGCCTCATCCAGCCAGCTGACGAGGCGCTGATACTGGCGGTCGTTGATGATGGCGCCGTAGTCGGCACTATTGAGCCCCTGCGGGTAGAGTTTGCTGAAGTGGCTGCGATAGGCGGCGATAAAGTGCTCCACCTCGCCGCGGGGCAGCAGCACGTAGTCGGGGGCGACGCAGATCTGCCCGGCGTTGAGGCTCTTGCCGAAGATCATCCGCTCGACCGCGGTGGCCACCGGCATATCGGGGGCGATGAGGCAGGGGCTCTTGCCACCCAGCTCAAGGGTGAGCGAGGTGAGCTGGGGCGCCGCCGCGGCCATCACCAGCTTGCCCACCATGGTCGAGCCGGTAAAGAGCAGGTGATCGAACGGCAGCGAGCTGAACGCTGCCGCCATCTGGGCATCCCCCTCGATGATGGCGATCTCGTGCTCGTCAAACACGCTGGTGAGCATGGTGCGCAGCACGGCATTGGTATGGGGAGTGAATTCGGAGAGTTTCAGCATCGCCCGGTTGCCCGCCGCGATGGCGGTGATGAGGGGGCCAAGGCTCAGCATCACCGGAAAGTTCCACGGCACTATGATGCCGACCACCCCGAGCGGCTGGAAGTGCACCTCGACCCGGGCGGGGGCCAGCAGCAGGCCGGTGTGGCGGCGGTGAGGCTGCATCCAGCGCTTGAGCCGTTTCTGGGTGTAGTTGATCTGCATGATGCAGGGCAGCACATCGGCGATCAGGCTGTCGTAGTTGCTGCGCTGGCCATAATCCGCTGCCAGCGCTTTGCACAGCTCTCCCTTGTAGGCGAGCAGCGTCTGCTTGAGTTTGGTCAGCTGTGCCCGGCGCTCGGCCAGGGTGGGCATGGGGTGAGCCAGACTCGCCCGCTTGAGCCGTGCCAGCTGATCCGGCAGGGACAGCTTGATGGCGAGGATATCCTCAGGAGTGTGTTGAAGCTGCGCCGCACCCATGTTGTTCTCCGCATGAAAAATGACCGACTGATTAGTCGGTCTGAATTTAGCTGTTTGTTACCGGAATGTAAAGCTGGCAAGCTCTCTCCCGCTCACCGCGAGCTGGACGCAAGAGAGAACTGTGTGCCTCCCCACACTTTTGGGGTTTGCTCGTTGGTGACTTATCCAATAAGGGGTAGTTTTTGGCTATTAACCTACACGGAGAGAGCACTATGACCAGGGAACTGAACAGCTTGTTGGCCCGGCTTGAAGATGTGGTTGAGCGGATGCCGGATTGCTTCAACACCTATGAATTTGCCCAGAAGCTGGCACTGCAATATCAGCCGGAGTTTTTTGCCGCGGGCCACTCTCTGGCCGAGCACGAGGGCAAGGTGTTGCGGGTGCTGCACCAGAAGATCGCCGAGGCGCTGGCGGGCAGCGAGGTGGTGATTGAAGGGGCGCTGCTCCCTTGTGTCACCCCCTGGGGGGAGAAGGCGACCTCACCGCGCTGGCATCGCAAGCACTGAGGATACGGTCAGGCAGATCAGTGCCAGATAGCAGATAACGAACAACGATGAGTGGCGCGGCGCTGGCAACAGGGTCGCGCCGTTTTTTTATGCTGATCGTTGCCAGCCATGTGTCGTTGCCGGGAGCAAAGGCCCGGTCTGTGATCCCATGCCGGGATACGGGGCCGTCAGCCGGGTAGACTCTCCCTTTTGCCGCAGGGTTTGTCACCGTAGGAATTTCTCATGACCCATAAAATCATTCTGGATACCGACCCGGGTATCGACGATGCCATGGCCATCCTGTTTGCCGAGGCCCACCCCGCCATCGAGCTGCTGGCCATCACCACCGTGTATGGCAACGCCACCATCGCCAATGGCACCCGCAACGCCCTCTGGCTCAAGCAGAAGTACGGCATGAAGGCGGATGTGGCCAAGGGCGCCGCTGCCCCGCTGCTGCGCGAACCGGTCGGCCCCACCACCATAGTCCACGGCCCGAGCGGCTTTGGTGACATGGAGGCGGGGGAGGTGACTATCGCTCCGGATCCCCGCCCCGCCTGGCAATATATTGTCGAGGCGGTCAAAGCCGCGCCGGGGGAGATCACCCTCGTCACTATCGGCCCGCTGACCAATCTGGCGCTGGCGCTGCAACAGGCGCCCGAGATTGTCTCGCTGGTAAAACAGGTGGTCGTGATGGGCGGCGCCTTTGGCGTCAACGGCCATCGCGGCAACGTCACCCCCTATGCCGAGGCCAATATCCACGACGATCCCGATGCCGCCGATCGGGTCTTTACCGCCGACTGGCCGGTGGTGATCATCGGGCTGGATGTGACCCAGCAGAGCTTCTTCAGCAGTGCCTATCTTGATGATCTCAGGGATAAGGCGGGGGAGCCGGGCCGCTTCCTGTGGGATGTGAGCCGTTTCTACCTGCGCTTCTACTCCGAGAAGCTGGGGCTCTCCGGTTGCCACGTCCACGATCCGTCCGCCATCGCCTATGTCATCGACCCGACCCTCTTTACCCTGCGGGAAGGGCCGGTGCGGGTCATCACCAGCGGCCCGGCCATCGGTCACACCCTGCAAAAGTTCGATGGCAAACGCCACTCCCACGACGACTGGGCAGCCTATCGCCCGCAGCAGGTCGGGGTGGCGGTGCGCGATGACGCGCTGCTGGCGCTCTATCGCGAGACGCTGGTGGGCTGGGGCAAGGATTGCTGAGCAAAGCGGCGCTATTGCGCTGACGCGGGGCTGTGATCGGCGCCAAACAATCGGGGCGCACAGCCGCTTATACTGCCTGATATCAAGACCTTGGGAGGGATGAAGATGGCCTGGATTTCCTTGATCGTGGCGATTGCGCTGATCTGGTGGTTGATGAAGCTGGGGCGTGGCGCCCTGTTCGAGATCCGCCTTGCTCCCGGCAAGGTAGTGGTCAAGCAGGGTAAGGTGTCACCCGCCTTTATTGAGCACGCCAAGCAGATCCTGCGCCACGACACGGTGCGCGGTCGCATTGTGGGGCAGCGCGATGGCGATGGTGTGAAGCTGATCTTCTCCCGCTCCATCCCCGAGCCGGTGGCTCAGCGTTTTCGCAATATCTTCCCCTATGGCGATTACCGCCAGCCCGCGGCGCCGCTGCCGGGCACCAAACCGCGCAAGGGGTGATCCCCTGCCAGCGGTTCACCAATAGCAAACGGGCCTCCAGTGGAGGCCCGTTTTTATAGTGCTGCGCGATGCAATGGTGCTGCACTGGCGCCGGAGTTTTACTCCTTGCCGTGCAGCTCGCGCTGGGCCTTGACCGCCGCCGCCTTGACGGCGGTGCCTTCATTGCCCCAGGAGGCGCGCAGGGTGTTGACCAGCTCGGCGAGTCGCTCGTCATCCAGGGTCCAGCCATAACCCGGCATGTGGTAGCCGAGATGACCGCGGGTGACCGGGGTCTCGGCGCCGTGCAGCAACACGTTGATCAGGCTCGACGGATCGCCCGCCAGCACGGTGCGGTTGTTCACCAGCGAGGGGATGATGTGGTCATTGCCCTGGCCGTTGACCCCGTGACAGGTGGAGCAGTACATGGCGTAATCCGCCTTGCCGCTGGCACTGGCATAGGCTCGGGCACCTTTCTCAGCGACCGGCTCATCTTTCAGGTCGGTCAGATAGGTGGCGATGCTGGCCAGATCGGCGTCGCTGAAATACTGGCTGCTGTGAGTGATCACTTCCCCCATGGGGCCTGCGACCGCTTCATGCTGGCTGCGGCCGGTTTTCAGCAGATCGATCAGTGCCTGCTTGCTGTAACGGCTGCCGCGAATGTCGGGGGCATACCAGCCATCCAGCGCCGCACCGCTCAGGTAGACGGGATCCGCCTCGGTCAGCGCTTTCTCCTGCATCCCCAATCCGCGCGGGGTGTGGCAACTACCGCAGTGACCGGCACCCTGCACCAGATAGGCGCCGCGATTCCACTCTTCGCTCTTGCTGGCTACCGGGGTGAAGCGGCTGTCGTCGTGGTAGATCCAGTTCCAGCCCATCAGCGGCCAGCGCATGTTGAGCGGCCAGGGGATGTCGCTCTCCTTGTTGGCGATGGCCAGCGGTTGCACCTCCTGCATCAGGTAGTGATAGAGATCTTCGAGATCTTTATCGCTCATCTTGGCGTAGGCGGTGTAGGGCATGGCCGGATAGAGGCGATGGCCGTCGCGGGCCACCCCTTCGCGCATCACCTTGATGAACTCCGGCAGGCTGTAGTTGCCGATACCGTGGGTCTTGTCGGGGGTGATGTTGGTGGCAAATACGGTGCCGATGGGGGTGGGGAAGCCCTTGCCGCCCGCCAGCGGCTTGCTGGTCTCGCTGGTGTGACAGGCGGCGCAATCGCCCAGTTTGGCCACGTATTCCCCTGCCGACATGGCGGGGGCTGCGTTGGCGGCAAGGGCGGGCAGGGCCAGCAGCAGGGCGCTGGCGGTCATTGACAGGGTGCGGCTCATTGGGCACCTCCCTTGCTCAGGGCAACCAGCTCGTTGACGGCGCGCCACGCTTCGTCGATGGCGGCGTGGGCGTAGGGGCTCCAGCCCGCATCCGAGTTGGCGATGGTGATGTTGCCGATCGGCTGGCGACCCAGCTCAATCCATTTTTCGCACTGCGCTTCGTCATCAAACAGGGTGTTGGTGACATAGGAGTAGCCGTGAGACCAGCGGTTGACCGTGATGGCGAGGATATCCTGCTCATGGTTGAAACCGGCGCTGCCGAGCATTCCCTGCAACTGCTCGCGGATCATCTGTTCATGCTGCTCGAACGGCATGCCGAGGATCATGGCGCGCCCCTTGCGGGACTGTTCGCGGGCCGACAGACCGCTGCCCGGCAGGGTCGGTACATAGACCATGTGCAGGCACATGGGCTGATCCGGGTTTTTGGGATGCTCGTAGCCACCCATGCTGACCGGATAGTCGAGCTTGACCCGGCTGTAGGGGGCGGCGGGGGAGTAGACCTCGTGTACCCCGAGCTTGACGAAGGCTTGCCAGTTCTTGATCACCACCTTGGTGTAGACCAGCGGCGCCTTGGCATTCTGGCGCAGCGCCTCCTTCTGGGGCTCCGGCATCTCGGGCACCATGTAGGGGATCATCATGTTGTAACCCGCCATCACTGACTGCTTGGCCCGCACCCGATGCAGTTTCCCCTCCTTGATGTAGGTGACATCCACCGCCAGCTTGCCGTCGGCGAGGCGCACGTTTTTGGCCTGCAGCGCCGTGCTGCCAAGGCGCAGCTGCACCTTGTGCTCGGGCAGGTCGAGCTTGCTGTAGTCAAACTTGGCCAGCACCACATCCTGCATGGTGTGGCCTGGGGCCACCTGCGGAATGAGCTTGCGCACCATCAGGCGGGTGAGACCGGCGTTGCCATCCGGGAAGTGGAAGATGTAGGGATCGTCCAACTCCGCCTGCTCCTCGGCATCCAGCGGCGTCAGATTGAGGCCGTCGAAGCCCGGCAAGGCGCAGAGGCGCGCATCGGCGCAGGCGGTGGCGTCGATGCCGACCGCCTGGAAGTCGTTGGTGCGCTGCTGGAAGTAGGTGATCGCCCGCTCGCTGAGCCCCACTTTATCGCGCAGGAAGCGGGTGTAGCTGTTGCGTGTCACCCAGAGGTCTTTCTCTTCGCGGGTCATGCCGCTCAGGTAGTCGATCTTAGATTCGTGCAGCGCCAGCAGGGCGGCCTTGTCGGCATCATCGAGGGGGAAGTCGCCGATAAACTCTGCCAGCGGCCGGCCGTTCAGGCGATCGCGGGGGATGTCGTCCGCCACGTTGTGGCCCGGATCGCCGTTCACTATCTTGTTGACGCCAAAGTGCTGCTCGTCGAAATAGACGCCGCGGCTAAGCCCCAGATCCGGATAGAAGGTCTGCTGGAATCCTTTGGCCAGCTCGTCGATGTTGACCTCCAGCGCCTTGAGCAGCCCCAGCGCCACCGGGCTGTAGACGGATCGCGGCGATTGCAGGGATTCGCTGCCACCATAACCCAGCCGCAGGCCATCGGGGGTGGTGAACTCGTTGCGCTTGGCGTGGCCGCCGAAGTCATCGTGGTTGTCGAGCAGCAGGATCTTCTTATCCGCGCCGAGCAGTTGCTGATAGAAGCAGGCGGCGGCCAGGCCGCTGATCCCGGCGCCGACGATCACCAGATCCACCTCCCCCTCAAGGGGAACATTGGCGAAGTCATACTGCTTGCCGTCACGGGCGATGTTGTGGGCCGGTTCGAAAGAGCCCGGGTGGTTGCCGCGCAGGCCGGTGAGGGCGGGCGGATAGGCCAGGGTTTTATCCGCCAGCGTGCTGCCGCCTTCGGCAGCCTTGAGCAGATTGATGGGGGCGATGCCTGCCGCAATGGTGATGGCAACGCCGTTGAGAAAATCTCTGCGTGTAATACTCATGGCTATCCCTGTGTTAGGAGAAGTAATGAATAAGTGGATTCATTATGGGAGGGAGACACAGATCCTGTTCAGGATTGGGCGCCGAATCTACCGCTATCCTCACGCTGAGTCCATACGATTGCTAATGGATTATTAAGCACCATTTTCCTGCTTGTGACGAGAGTGATGCGCTGATGGGGGGGATTTGCCCTGTTGCAGGGGCGCAGCTCTCCCCGGCTCGGGCCGGTCAATCATTGCCGTAGCTGATTAGTTTGGGAGGCGTTCGGGCATCCTTGTCGACTCGGAGGGATGATCGCGTTAAGCTCTTAACTACTTGTTTTATCGACTCTCTTTTTACTCACTGGCGTAACCGCCACTCTGGAGGCGCAATGAACTGGTATATCTCGGTCCTCAAGCAATATGCGGTATTCAGCGGGCGGGCCCGCCGCACCGAATACTGGATGTTCGTGCTGTGCAACATCATCGTCATGCTGCTGCTCGGCATGGTGGACAAGCTGATTGGCGGCGACAAGGAGCTGATAAGCTCCATCTATTCGCTGGCGGTGCTGCTGCCATCGCTGGCGGTGGCGGCCCGTCGCCTGCACGACACCGACCGTAGCGCTTGGTGGCTGCTGCTCGGGCTTATCCCCATTATCGGCACCCTGGTGCTCATCTACTTTATGGTTTGCAACGGCCAGCAGGGGCCGAACCGCTTCGGTGACGATCCCAAAGCGGCCCCCTCGCAGGGCTTTATTGCCAGCTGACAGGTGCGGCGAAACGTACAAACAGAAGAGGGAGGCAAGATGCCTCCCTCTTTCGTTGTTGGGCGTCAAGAGGCGCGCCAGAACGGTTTGTCGCCGAGCACAGTTGCCCGGTGCATGATGCGCCGGGCTGGCAGATAGTCGGCGTTGGCATAGTGCTGGGTGACCCGATTGTCCCAGATGGCGATGTCGTTTTCTTGCCAGCGCCAGCGTACCTGATACTCGGGCTTGCTGACATGCTTGAACAGGAAGGCGAGCAACGCCTCGCTCTCTTGCCTTGGCAAGTCGGGCAGGCGGGTGGTGAAGCCTTCGTTGACAAACAGGGCTTGACGGCCACTGAGGGGATGGGTGCGGATCACCGGGTGGCGCAAGGGGGGATGGCGGGATACTGCTTCTTGCCAGCGTCCGTACTCCTCCGGGCTACTGGTGTGGCGATGGGCCGGGAACGACTTGCTGAAATCGTGTTCGGCCTCCAGTCCCGTCAGCAGTTGTTGCAGCCTTGGGGAGAGCCCCTCGAAGGCGGCGATGCCGCTGGCCCACAGGGTGTCTCCGCCGACCGGCGGCAACTGCTTGGCAGCCAGAATGGCCAGCGCCGGGGGCGTCTCGATAAAGGTCACATCGGTATGCCAGTTGTCGTTGTCCGGTGGATTCCCGTTGTGGGTGTCGAGCACGATGATCTCTTTGGCCTCGGGCGCATGGGGATAGATGGGGTGGATGTGCAGATCGCCGAAGCGGTTGGCCAGCGTCCGTTGAGCCAGAGGGGTGATGGGCTGGTCCCGAAAGAACAGTACCTGATGGCTCAACAGGGCCTGATGGATCTGCCCAAAGTGGCTATCGCTCAAAGGTTCAGCCAGTTGAATGCCGCTGATCTCGGCACCGATGTGGGGGCCGAGGGGGGTGATACGCAGGGTATTGCTCATAGTCCTTCTCCATGCCACGGCGTCAGGCGACGCTGCAGCGCACGTAAACCAAGTTCCAGAATGAAGGCGATCAGGGCGATCACCAGAATGCCCGCCAGCACCACGTCGGTAGCGAGAAACTCGCCAGCGGATTGCACCATAAAGCCCACGCCACGGGTGGCGGCGATGAGCTCGGCCGCCACCAGGGTGGACCAGCCGACCCCGAGCCCGATGCGCAGCCCGGTCAAGATTTCCGGCAGGGCGCCGGGCAGGATGACGTACAACAACACCTGCCAGCGGGTGGCGCCCAGTGCCTGGGCGGCCCGCAGTCGCACCTGCTGGGCGCTCTGCACTCCCGTCAGGGTTGCCATGGCCACCGGCGCGAAGATGGCGAGATAGATGAGCAGCACCTTGGATGTCTCACCTATGCCAAACCAGATCACCATGAGTGGCAGGTAGGCGAGCGGGGGGACCGGTCGGTAGAGCTCGATCAGCGGATCCAGCATGCCGCGCACCGTGGGGCTCAGCCCCATGGCAATCCCCACCGTTACCCCGAACAGGGCCGCAGCTATCAGGGCGATCAGGATGCGCTGCAAGCTGGCCGCGAGATGCTGCCACAGGGTGGCATCCATGAATCCCTGCGGCCCGGCAATGGTGATGAACTGGTGCAGTACCTGCTCGGGGGGCGGCAAAAATAGAGGGCTTATCCAGCCAAGGTGCGCCACCAGCCACCAGATAGCCAGCAGGGTGGTCAGGCTAAGCAGGCTCACGCCAAGCCGACGTGACAGGGGCCAGCGCAGGCGCACAGTGGCAGGGACTGCCGAGGATGAGAGGGCGGCTGTCATGCAAACTCCTCCCGTTCGGCGAAGACCCGGCCGAGTACATATTCACGCTGCTCGATGAAGGCGGGATCCGACTTGATGCTGCGGCACGACTCTCCGGCGGCGAAGCGGCGGCCAAAATCCAGGGTCAGCCGCTCGGTGATCCGGCCCGGGGCAGGAGAGAGCAGCACCAGCTCGGTCGCCATGAATACTGCCTCCTCGATATCGTGGGTGATGAGCAGCACCTGACGGCGCTGCTCGTGCCACAGGCGCAGCAGCAGGGTCTGCATCTGCTCGCGGGTAAAGGCGTCGAGGGCGCCGAAGGGCTCGTCGAGCAACAGCAGTTGCGGCTGGGTGGCCAGCGCCCGGGCGATGCCGACCCGCTGACGCTGACCGCCGGAGAGCTGCCAGATGGGTTTGGCATGAGCCTCTTCCAGCCCCACCTTGCGCAACATGGCCAGGGCTCTCGCTTCGCGCTCCGGGCGGGGCAGACCGGCCAGCTGTAGCCCGAAAGCCACGTTGTCCAGCACGTTGCGCCAGGGCAGTAGTCCCTCGTTCTGGAACACCACCCCCCGCTCGGCACCGGGGCCGGTCACCGGTTTGCCTTGCAGGCTGATCTCGCCCTGATGGTGGGTGAGAAAGCCTGCGATAAGGTTGAGCAGAGTGGTTTTGCCGCAGCCGGAGGGGCCGAGTACCACCATCAGCTCCCCCGCTTCCAGCGTGAGGTTGATGTTGTCGAGCACCCGTTTGCCGTCGTAGTCGGCACAAAGGTGGGTGAGTTGCAGCATGGCAGCCTCCGGGTTACTTGGGGTCATTCAGCGGGCCTGGGCCTTGACGAAACGGTCGGTGACGTACTGGCTGTAATCGCTGCCGGCGCTCTGTACCTTGCCTTGCTCCTTGAGAAAGCGGGCGGTGTCCACTATGGTCCGGTTCACCAGTGCGGCGAGCTCGTCGCTCTGCTGCCGGGCAGTCAGGTAGGTGTTGCCTTTGACCAGCCCGGGAACCTCTGCGGCTGGGACGCCGCTCAGTGTTGCCAGCTTGGCGAGGTTGTCCGGCTGTGCCAGCCAGCCTGCCGGGTTGTCCAGATAGCCGCGCTGGGCCGCCAGGGTGCTGTTGACGAAGGCCTGCACCACCTCGGGGTGAGCCTTGGCAAACTCCTTGCGTACCACCCATACATCGAGCGTGGGCGCGCCCCATTCACCCACCTGGGCCGAGTCGGTCAGCACCTTGCCCTCCTTGGCCAGTTCATTGAGGGCCGGAGCCCAGACGTAGGCGCCATCTATGTCACCCCGTTGCCAGGCCAGGGCGGGAGCACACTTTGTTGATATTTTAACCAAAGAATAACTGAGCCCGATAGTCGTCATTCCAGCCGGCTCTTTTTAGCTTGTTTCTCTGACTTCGAGCACCACAATTGCTCTGTTTTACGATATTCAATACGAACCGCCGGAATAGCG